>NZ_BAXF01000094.1:0-6646 GCF_001310435.1 Arthrobacter sp. JCM 19049
GCCGCTCACCCGCCGCCAGCTCTCCCGCGCGCAGATCATCGAGGCACCTATGACCCGAACCTGCCGTCGGTGGCTGGCAGGCGACCCTAAACGACGCGCTGGACACCATGCTGGTCTCCAGCACCGAATCCGCCATCGTCACCGGACGGCGCGATGCATACGCCGGAATCATCACCGTGCAGACGGTGATGGAGGCGATCTCCGCGGCCAACGCGCCGCCGGGGCGGACCACGAGGCACCGGTGGGCCTGAACTCCGGGGCGATCAGCCAGGTCGCCCTGCAGGACGGTGAGGACCAATGACCGCCGAACGACGTGGACTGCTCTACCAGCTGATCGGGATCCTGGTGGCCTTCGGGCTGCTGGTGGCCTGGCTGCTGACCGCAGACCTGAGCGACACCGAACGCCAGACGCTGGACCCGTCCACCATTTGGGGGTACACGGTGGAACACCTGCAGATCACGGTGCTCGCCGCCCTGGTGGTGCTGGTCATCGCGATCCCGCTGGGGATCCTGCTCACCCGTCCCGGCATCCGCAAGGCGGCGCCCACGGTGCGCGCGATCGCCAACGTCGGGCAGCCGCCCCAGCCATTGGCCTGGTGGTGCTGCTGGCGTTCTGGCTCGGCTACGGGCCGATGACCGCCGTGGTGGCGCTGGTGCTCTACGCGATCCTTCCGGTCCTGTCCAACACCATCATCGGCCTGCAGCAGGTCGACCAGCGGCTGGTGGAAGCCGGCCGCGGGATCGGGATGAGCCAGATGGCGGTCCTGTTCAAGGTGGAGCTGCCGCTGGCGGTTCCGGTGATGCTTTCGGGCATCCGCACCGCCCTGGTGCTGCTGGTGGGTACCGCCACCCTGGCCACGTTCATCAACGGCGGCGGGCTGGGCATCCTGATCACCACCGGCGTGAACCTGTCGCTGAACGCGGTGCTGGTGGCCGGCTCGCTCTTGGTGGCCCTGCTGGCGGTGAGCGTTGACTGGATCGGACGCGTGGTGGAAACCGCGGCTCGACCGAAAGGACTGTCGTGAAAAACAAGCTGAAGCTGACCGCGCTGGGTGCTGCGGCGCTGCTCGGCCTGACCGGTTGCGGGCTCTCCCCGTCCACCGGCACCGTGCCGCCCTCCGCCCCCGGCGAGATCCAGCCCATCCCGGGCCTGTCCGAGGAGAAGCCGAAGGTCACCGTGACCTCCAAGTCCTTCACCGAGCAGCTGATCGTGGGCAAGATCGCGGTCATCGCACTGCAGACCGCCGGGTTCGACGTCACCGACCTGACCAACGTGCCTGGTTCGCAGCCGGCGCGTGAACTGCTGGTGAGCAACGCGGCCAACATGGTCTGGGAGTACACCGGCACCGCGTGGCTGACCTACCTGGGCCACGAGGAGCCGGTGCCCGGCGCCGAGGCGCAGTGGAAGGCGGTGCGTGATGAGGACGCCAAGAACGGGCTTTATTGGGGTGCTCCGGCGCCGCTGAACAACACCTACGCATGGCGATGAATGAAGAGACGGCCAAGGAACTGGGGGTCACCAAGCTCTCCCAGCTCAAGGGCCTGGACAAGTCCGAGCTGACGTTCTGCGTGGACCCCGAGTTCAACTCCCGGCGTGACGGGCTGACCCCGATGCTGGAGGCGATCGGGCTCAAGCGCGGCAGCGACGTGCCCGAATCCAACGTCGGGCTCTATGACGTGGGAGCCATCTATTCGGCCACCGCGGACGGGGCGTGCAACTTCGGCGAGGTCTTCACCACTGACGGACGCATCAAGGCGCTGAACCTGACGGTGCTGGAGGATGACGTGGAGTACTTCCCGAGCTACAACATGGCCCCGGTCATCAACGGTGAGTTCTATGAGCAGTACCCGCAGGTGGCGGACGTGATGGCACAGATCGCCCCGCTGCTCACCGATGAGGTGCTGATGGACCTGAACTACCAGGTTGACGTTGAGGGCGGGGAACCGGCCGACGTGGCCTTCGCTGGATGGTCCAGGAAGGCCTGGTCACCGAACCCTGACCGGGCCGCGGATCCGTGCCTAACAAAGAGCACAACGCCTGC
The DNA here is from genome assembly GCF_001310435.1 of Arthrobacter sp. JCM 19049. Lineage (NCBI taxonomy): Bacteria > Bacillati > Actinomycetota > Actinomycetes > Micrococcales > Micrococcaceae > Arthrobacter > Arthrobacter sp. JCM 19049. The sequence goes on from NZ_BAXF01000094.1 coordinate 2,043, forward strand.
AGACTAACCTGCAGAACTTGTGCTCTTTGCGTTTCCCGCACTGGATAACGCCAGGATGTGACGCGGGGGAGCGGTGTTTTGAAGCGGCTCGTGGTAGTCGTTTCAATCCAGGCGTGTCGAAGTGTGGCGAATTAGTTGACGCATCACCATCGGATATGCAATGGTTAAGAGCGAAGCGGTTGAAGCGTCAATCATTTTTTGGCGTTGCGCTATCACCCATACGACACACAAGGAGCAACGTTTTGACTACTGCCGCAGCTACCGACCTGACCACCGGAACCTGGAACCTGGACGCCGCCCACAGTGAAGTCAGCTTCGTCGTTCGCCATGCCGGCATCTCCCGCGTCCGCGGCAACTTCACTGACTTCGACGCCACCCTGACCGTCGGTGACTCCCTGGCCGACTCCGCCGTTGAGGCGACCATCCAGGTTGCCTCGGTAAGCACCAAGGATGCGAACCGCGACGCCCACCTGAAGGGTGAGGACTTCTTTGACGCGGAGAACTTCCCGGTCATGAGCTTCCGCTCGCTGCGCGCCGAGGGCGGGGACGATTTCACCCTGATCGGTGAAATGACCATCAAGGGCGTCACCAAGGAAGTTGAGCTGGAGGCGGAGTTCGGCGGCCAGACCGTTGACCCGTTCGGCATGACCCGGGCCGGCTTCAGCGCCACCACAACCATTTCCCGCAAGGAATTCGGCATCACCTGGAACGCCGCCCTGGAGGCCGGCGGAATGCTGGTCAGCGACAAGGTCAAGATCGAGATCGACGCGGCCTTCGTCCTGCCGGCCGCCGAGTAATACACCGCCTGGGGGCACACACCGCAAGAATGAGCAACGCCAGCGACCTTCCATGAAAAAGGTCGCTGGCGTTGCGCTGTTTTAAGGGCCGTTGCGGGCCAGGTGCGCTGCTAGAGCATCTCGGCGCGCAGCTGGTCCGGGGACTTGGGCGACAGCAGCCCCGGGGCCACGTCGAACACGGTTTGCGCGCCGGTGATCCCGGCGCGGTTCATCCGGTGCACCGCCCGCGCGTAGGCCACCAGCACGCTGGAGGTGAATTCGGGGTTCGAACCCAGCGCCAGGGAGTATTCGATGACCTGGTTCTGTTCGGCACTGGTGTTGCCCGAGCGGATCACGAATCCGCCGTGGGGCATGTCCGAATGCTCGGCGGCCAGGGTCTGGGCGTCAATGAAGTGCACAGTGGTGTCGTACTGATCGAAGTAGTGCTCCATGCTCACAATCGCCTCGCGCACCACCTCGGGATCCGCTGCATCCTCCAGCACGACATAGCATTCGCGCTGGTGCTTCTGCCGGGTGCTCAGCGTGGGGCGCTGGCCGGCGCGCACCAGGTCGATCGCTTCCTGGCTGGGGATCGTGTACTGCACCCCGGCGGCCACCCCCGGCACGCGGCGCACCGCGTCGGAGTGGCCCTGGCTCAGCCCGCGGCCCCAGAACGTGTAGGTTTCCCCGTCGGGCAACAGCGCCTCGCCGTAGACGCGGTTGATGGAGAACATTCCCGGATCCCACCCGGCGGAGATCAGTGCGGTCTTGCCGCCGGCCCGGGCCGGGGCGTCCACGGCCGCGTGATACTCCGGGATCCTGGCGTGGGTGTCAAAGCTGTCCACGGTGTTGAACTTCGCGGCCAGCGCCGGTCCCTGCTCGGGGAGATCGGATTTGGAACCGCCACAGAGAATCAGCACGTCAATGGCGTCGGTGTGGGCATCCAGCTCGGCCATCGCGTAGCGCGGGGCCGGGGAAGCCAGCTCAAGGCTCTGCGGGTCGCGGCGGGTGAAGACCCCGCCAGTTCCATGTCGGCATTCTTCGCCACGGCCGCCTGGACCCCGCGGCCCAGGTTCCCGTAACCGGCAATTCCAATTCGAATCTTCTCAGGCACGTGCTTCCTATTCCTTGGCGCAATAATTCCTTCCCTTACGCTAGCCGTTGGCCATGGCGGGGGTTAAACGCAGGAGCGGATATTACCGGCGCGTGGGAAGCGCCGGCCCGGAACTGGGTGAACCTAGCTATTGGAGTAGAAGCTGACCATGCCAAAGAGCACGAGCAGCCCGGCCAGCACCCACAGTGCGCCAAGGAAGGTGCCCAACCAGCCGGTGACCCTTCCGACCGTTGCCGCCGTATTGTATTGGCGTTCGGCCTTGTTGGCCTTGGAGATGGCGATCGGCCCCAGGATGATGCCCAGGGCGCTGAACACCAAGGCCAGGATGCCCAGGATCATCGAGGTCTGGGCCAGCTGGCCGCCGGTCAACTGTTCGCGGGAATTGTACTGCTGCGGCTGCTGCGTGCCGCCGGGGGTCTGGCCATGGAACTGGGGCGGCTGATTGAAGGAACCCGAGTCGTAGGACGGTGCGCCCTGTGAGTACGGGTTGGTCGGTTCGTTGCTCGGCGTTGACATGTCGGCTCTCATTCCACTTGTGGCGGCTGATTTCAATTCAAGCAGGTTCGCCACCGGGCGACCAGCCACTGCGGTGAGATCTAGGCTCCCACGGTGGCCGGGGCGCGGGGGTGTGCCATGCTGGAAGGATGGATCTGAGGGTCTCGCGCACGTTGAGCATTCCGGCCGTCGAGCTGGAATGGCGATTCTCCCGTGCCTCGGGACCCGGCGGCCAACATGTGAACACCTCGTCCACCCGGGTCGAACTGTCCTGGAACATCGCCGCCTCCCATACCCTCTCACCGGGGCAGCGCGAACGCCTGTTGGAACGGCTGTCCTCCCGGCTGACCGACGGGAGCATCACGGTTTCGGCCGCGGAGCAGCGTTCGCAGCTGCTCAATCGGCGCAGCGCCCAGAAAAAGCTGGGTCAGATCATCGCCGCTGCGCTCGCCCCGGATCCGCCCAAGCGCAGGCAACGAAGCCAACGAAGGGATCCCAACGCCGCCGCTTGGAGACCAAGGCCCAGCGCTCGCAGACCAAGCGCAGCGGCGGCGGCCGACGCTGTAAGCCGAGGTGTGCCCGGTCAGTCGACGGGTGTGCCGCAATCGGGGCCGCTCCGATGCCTGCCAGATTCCATCAGTTCCCGGCGAAGCGTGGGGCCATGCCCAGGCGCAACGGGTCGTATTTCGGCAGTTGGCCGTTGGCCGTTGGTCCCGCGCACCGTGCCCAAGGCCTTTCAGGGTGGGACTCCGATTCTGCTGTGGAACGCAGCTGGTCGAGATGGAGAAAGGGAATGAATTCTCCGAGGCGCTCACGATCGGGAACACCAGGGCCTCCTTCCGGGCGCTGGATAATTCGCCGAGGCGGCGGAGCATAACTGACCACTTGAGCAATCTGGTTTGGCAGAAAAGTTCACTCGGCGTGCCATCATGCTGAGAGACCACGCGTACCGGTCCGCGATGCCTGCGGTGCGTCGGCGACAGCTCGTGGAGACGGCATCTCGCGGCAAACACTTGAACGCTGTTCAATAAAACGGTATACAGTTGTCATACCTCCTATTGAACAGTGTTCAGCATTCCGCTCTTGGTGTGCCGGGCACATATACCGCGCGAAAGGCCGGCCACATTATGACCACCATCAACAGCAGGACGCACGCCGCAGCGCCACCGGTATCGCAGCAGGCCGCTGCCCCGCCGATCCTGGACGGGCAGCTGGACGTGCATGAGCTGGCTGCACGCATTGAGGCAGGACACCGGCTGACACGGGAGGAGGCCCTGGCCGTGTTGCGAGTTCCCGATGCGGCAACCCACACCCTGGTGGCGGCCGCCGGCAGGCTGCGCCAGAAATTCTTCGGCAACACCGTCAAGGTCAACTACCTGGTCAACCTGAAATCGGGCTCTGCCCAGAAGACTGCACCTACTGTTCACAGCGCCTTGGCTCCAAGGCCGAAATCCTGAAATACACCTGGCTCAAACCCCAGGAGGCGGTGCACGAGGCCGGACTGGGCGTGGCCGGCGGAGCCGCGCGGGTCTGCATGGTCGCCTCCGGCAAGGGACCCACCGACCGCGACGTGGACCGGGTGGCCACCATGATTGGACAGTTGAAGGACGAGCACCCCGAGGTGGAGGTGTGCGCCTGCCTGGGCATCCTGAAGGAGGGGCAGGCCGCGAAGTTGCATGCCGCCGGGGCCGATGCGTACAACCACAACCTGAATACCGCCGAATCCCTTTACCCGGAAATCTGCTCCACGCACACCTACCAGGACAGGGTGGACACGGTCGGCCAGGCCCGCCACGCCGGGCTCTCACCCTGCTCGGGACTCATCGTGGGTCTGGGGGAGAACCCGGAACAGCTGGTCGAGGCCGTGTTCGCACTGCGCGACCTGGAAGCCGACTCCATCCCGGTGAACTTCCTAATGCCCTTCGACGGGACCCCGCTGGAAGGTACGTGGCTGCTGACGCCCCTGGGCTGCCTGCGGATCCTGGCGCTGGTGCGCCTGGCCTGCCCCCAGGCCGAACTGCGCATGGCCGGTGGCCGTGAGATGCACCTGCGCACGCAGCAACCGGCCGCCCTGCAGGTGGCCAACTCGATCTTCCTGGGCGACTACCTGACCAGCGAGGGGCAGGCGGCCGCCGCTGACCTGGCGATGATCGCCGACGCCGGATTCGTGGTGTTGGGCCAGGAAGACGTGGATCCCAACGAGCTGGCCCGCCGCGTGC
>NZ_BAXF01000095.1:0-6595 GCF_001310435.1 Arthrobacter sp. JCM 19049
CGCGCGCATTCCCGGCGGCCAGCGGCACCACGCACCGGCCAGCACCCACTGCAGGTGTTCAAAGCCGAACAGGATCCCGGCCGCGCCCGCCAACAACACCACCAGCCATAGCTTGAGGCGTGTCGTGCCGTGTACGTCCAGGTGGGAATCGGCACCGGAGCCTGCTGCCCGGAACACCGTCCAGCTGACCCAGCAGCAGACTCACCAATACCGCCAGGGCGTACGCCGCCAGCCCGGCCAGGTCCGGTTGTTCGTGTCCGGGCAATGTAGCCAGCGCGCCGAACGCGAACAGCGGGAAGAACGCCCCGTGCGGGCGCAGCGCGAACCGGTCGGCAATCACCAGGCTGGCCACCGCGCACCCCACGCTGACCAGCACCAGTGACCAGCTCCGCAATCCCAGGGGCGCGGCAAGGATTCCGCCGAACCCGGCGCCCAAGAGCATTCCGCCAGCCAGCAGCTGGTCACGCAGCCGCTGGCCCCGGTGTGGGCTGCGACCGTACATCCCGGTCACCGAGCCAAAGACCGCGTAGATCATCAGGTCGGCCCGCCCCACCAACAGCAGGGTGGTGCCTGGAATGGCCAGTCCCACCCCCACGCGCAGCGCAGGCCGCAGATCTGGGGACCTCCGCCAGTTCCTTCGCCCAAGACGCCCGACACCGGCTGGCCCCCGGGATGATGCGGGCAGCGTCATCGGCATAAAGCGCTTCTCACCGGTCTGCATGAGGCAAGCGTGCGGAAGTCGGTTCGCTGGACATCGAGATTCCCTCTCACGAAAAGGCTGGATGAAGGCCGGGAAGGGCCCACTATCCAGAGTTCCGCAAGCTCTTGATTACGTCCAAGACTTATCTTCGATGAATCAATAGGCAGCTCTTATTGTCCTGTAGGAAACAGCAGAAAACGACATCATGCCGGGCAGTGCCCGTGGAAGGCCGCTATGGATACACTTCCCGTGCGGTGCGCAACAGGCGCGGGACATCAGCGGCATCGGCTCACTGGCGGTCAGGACGAGGCTGATCTGCGGGGAGAGCTCCGGCTCGCTCAACGCTGTCATCCGGATTCCCGGCAACGGGCCCAGCGGGGCCAGCCATTGACGGGGCACGATGCTGGCCCACTGGCCGGTGGCCACATGGGAGAGCAGCGATATCACCGAATCGGTTTCGATGCGCGGTGAAGCGCTCATCCGTGGCGTTCCAGCGCGGCATCCAATACCTGCCGTCCGCGCATCCTGGAATCGAGCAGGCACAGGGGCAGGTCCAGCGCCTGCCCCCACCCGGGGACCGCGGCTTCGGTGAGCATTCCCGGGCCGGTGATCAGCACGTGGTCCTCCGCGTACAGCGGGAGCACCACCAGATCCTGCGCATCCTCCGGTGCCGCGTAGATGATCCCGGCGTCCAGTTCGAAACCGCGCACTTGCTCGATGATGTGGGAGGAGTGCAGACTGGTCTGCACGTGAATCGAGACCCGCCGGTGGCTCGCGGCAAAGGGAGCAGTCAGTTCCACGACGGTGGAGCTGACCGCCGGCACGACGCCCAGGCGCAACCTTCCGCTCAGGGCCTCTTGCAGCCCCTCCACTTCCTGGCGCAACGCCTCATGGTCCAGCAGCATCCGCCGGGCCCACGGCAGCACCTTCTCCCCTTCCGCGGTGAGCCCCTGGAAGGAGTGGCCGCGGCGCACCAGCGGTACGCCGAGTTCGGCTCCAGCTTTCGGATTGCCTCGGATAACGCGGGCTGCGAGACGTAGCAGGAGGCGGCCGCGCGGGCGAAATGCTGTTCGCGGGCCAGCGCCACGAAGTATTCCAATTGCCGTAACATCACGCCCTTATTGCATCACGTGCCCGCCGCCAAAGGGCAGCTGGCGCTCGGGGACGGAAGCGCTGGGGCGCCAGCCGCTGCTAGACCCCGGACTTGCGCGGGGTGCCTTCCACCGCGTCCACCGCCCGGATGAAGCCCAAATGGCTGAAGGCCTGCGGGAAGTTCCCGGCCAGCCGCCCGCCCGCCGAATCGTATTCCTCGGCAAAGAGCCCCAGGTCGGTGGCGAAGCCGGCCAAACGGTCCAGCAGCTGCCTGGCTTCGTCGCTGCGTCCGGAGCGGGCGTATTGTTCCACCAGCCAGAAGCTGCACATCAAGAACGAGTACTCGTTGCCCGGCAGCCGTCCATGCCGGTTTGGGTGCGGTAGCGGCGCACCATGCCCGCCTCGTCAAGCAGGTCCGCCTCGATTTTCGCCACGGTGCCCAGCATCTTCGGGTCCTCGGGGTGCAGCAGCCCGGTATTGGGCAGCTGCAGCAGTGAGGCGTCGACTTCCTTGTTCGAATAGGTCTGGGTAAAGGAATTCAGCTCCGCGTCGTAGCCGCGTTCCATGATCTCTTCCCGCAGCCTCTCGCGCAGGTGCCGCCAGCGTTCCACCGGCCCACTCAGCCGTGCTCCTCCACCGCCCGCACCCCCTGGTCGAACGCGGCGAACATCATGGCCCTGCCGTGGGTGAAGAAGTCCGCGTTGCCGCGCATTTCCCAGATCCCGTGGCCCTTGCGTTCCATGTTGCGCTCCAGGAAGCTGAGCAGGTTGCGCTGCAGCGCCCAGGAGAACTCATCCTCCCCGTGACCGGCATCACGCAGGCCGCCAGGGCCAGCATCACCTCACCGACCACGTCGGCCTGGTACTGCTCGAACGCGCCGTTGCCCACCCGCACCGGCCGGGACTGCTCATAGCCCTGCAGGTGGTCGAGCACTGATTCGGTCAGTTCGCGTTCCCCGGCGATCCCGTACATGATCTGGATATCGTCCGGGTCTCCGGCCACCGCACGCAGCAGCCAGTTGCGCCAATGCAGTGCACCGTCGGTGAAATCGTGGGCCACCAGGGTGTCAATGGTCAGCGAGGCATCCCGCAGCCAGGTGTAGCGGTAGTCCCAGTTGCGCTGCCCACCGAACTCCTCGGGCAGCGAGGTGGTCGGGGCGGCCACGATCCCGCCGGTGGCCTGGTCGGTCAGCGCCCGCAGCACCATCAGCGAACGCAGCACCTGGTTGTCATAGCGGTCGGTGACCTGCACCCGGGCCGACCAGTCGCGCCAGTACTTGACGGTGGCCTGCAGCGCCTGTTCGGCATCCAGCGGCTTGGGCGGCTGCAGATGGGACTTGTGCCAGGTCAGTACCCAGTCCTGGGTCTGCCCGGCCTTCAGGGTGAACCGTCCGGTCAGCCGGTCCGGGACCGCGCCCTGGTAGTCGGTGGGCCGGCCTTGGCCACGGTCCGCGCTGTCCTGCCGCTCACGGCGTTCATGGCGCTGGTTCCAGGCATGGTCGGGCTCCAGCTGCGGACCGGTCAGCAGCAGCGCGTCCGGTCCGGCCACAGAGAGCAGGCCGGTGGCGCCCTCCTTGGTCAGCGTGACCTTCCGGGTCCAGGGTTTGGCGCGGTTGTAGTCGAAGCGGATGCGCAAGTCATGTTCGATCTCGGCCTCCCCTTCCAGGCAGGTGACCCTGCGGATGACGTCGGCCTGCTCGATGCTCGGCGGCATGAAGTCCAGCACTTCCAGCGTGCCGGTGGCCGTGCGCCAGATGGTTTCCAGGACAAAGGTGCGCGGCAGGTAGCGGCGGGAGACCACGCTTCCCTCCGGAGCCAAGAGCCGCCAGCGCCCGTCGGCGGCCGAACCGAGCAGGGCGGAGAACACGGCCGGCGAATCGAATCTGGGAAAACACAGCCAGTCAATGCTCCCGTCCCGGCTAAGCAGCAGCCCGGTGCGCAGGTCCGAAAGCAGCGCATAGTCTTCCAGCGGCGTGGATCCAGTGTTCTCATTCTCGCTAGCCATGACCTCATTCAAACAAACTGGGCGATAGCGCGAAAGGGTGCAGTTCCCTCTTCACAGGGAGTAGGGTGCGGGGCATGGACAGCATCAAGAATCTGGTAATTTTTGGCGCCACCGGCGATCTGGCCTCCCGTCTGCTCCTCCCGGGCCTGGGCACATTGCTGCGTGCCGATCCCGAGTGCCGGGTCACCGTCATCGGCGCCGACCGCAACGATGACGGCACCTGGAAGCAAACGGTGCAGCAGGCCTTTGACACTGTGGACAGCCACGGTCCCGCCGCCGAGCACACGCTGAACACCACCTGCTTCATCACCTGTGACGCCACCAGCGCGCAGGATCTGCAGTCCCTGCTTGATGGCCTGGAGGAACCGGCCTGCCTCTACTTTGCCTTGCCGCCCCAGGTGACCATGAAGTCCCTGGAGGTGCTGGAGGGACTGCAGCTGCCCGAATCCCTGGTGCTGGCCTTGGAGAAGCCCATCGGCCACGACCTGGAGTCCGCCCGCAAGCTGAACCAGCTGGTGGCGCGGCTGGTTCCCGAGAAGCAGACGTTCCGGGTGGATCACTTCCTGAACCTGCCCGCGGTGCATTCCTTCGCCGGGCTGCGCTTCGCCAACCGGCTGCTGGAGCCGCTGCTGAGCCGGGAGCATGTGCAGTCCATCGAGATCACCTACGACGAGACGCTCGGGCTGGAGGGGCGCGCCGGTTCTACGACTCCAGCGGTGCGTTCCGCGACATGATCCAGTCCCACCTGCTGCAGGTGATGTCCCTGGTGATGATGGAGCCACCGGCCCGCATTGACCATGTGGAGCTTCCGGCGCTGACCGCGCACGTGCTGCGCTCGGCCCGGTTGTGGGGCAAGGACCCGGCGTCCTCGGTGGTGCGCGGACGGTACACGGCCGGCAGCGTGGGCGGCAAGGACCTTCCCGACTACGTGTCCGAACAGGGGGTGGACCCGGTAAAGAACACCGAAACCTTCGCCCAGGTGACCCTGGAAGTGGACAGCTGGCGCTGGAACGGTGTGCCGGTGACCCTGCGTTCGGGCAAGGCCATTGGCAAGCCGCGCAAGGAAATCACCATCAATTTCCGCCGCCCGCCCCACGAGTACCCACAGTTCCCCCACGGCGGGCGGGTGCCGCCAAACGTGATGCGCCTGCGCCTGGACACCGGCCAACTGGAGTTCGAGATGAACGTGGGCGGCCCCTTCGCCGTGCAGGGCATGGAGCGGGTGACCTTCCAGACCGACACCTCGGCCCCCAGGCTTTCGGCGTACGGCAACGTGCTCAAGGGCATCCTGAGCGCCGATGCCACCTTCAGTGTGCGCGGGGACGCCTCCGAACAGGGCTGGAGGATTCTGGCGGACATCCAGAAGCTCTTTGATGACGGTTCGGTTCCGATGAGCGACTACGCCGCGGGCAGCCCAGGCCCCACGATCCCGCCGCTAAGCAGCAAATAGGACCGCTGGGTTCCAGGGGCGGGCTGCACTGCGCCCCTGGAACCCACGGCCTGCGGCTGTCGGCCTACTTCCCCGTGTATTCGAAGTGCCAGGCCTCGGCGTAGGGGTTCTTGGAACCATCCGACCGGTACTCCTCCAGGTTCTTGCGGTGGGTCCAGTTGTACTTGTGGGAGTTGGCTTTCAGCCACTTGTAGTACTTGCCGCGGAAGGAGTAGTCGTAGGTTTCGGGCACATCGATGGCAAGGCCCCAACCGTGGTTTGAGGTTCCGGGCTTCGCCGCAATGTAGGAACCCAGCTCGGCGTAGAGGTATTTCTGGGTATCCAGCGTCCGGTAGGCCAGGTCGATGTCCAGGTTCTTCCCGAACTGCTTCTTGAAGGCGGTGTTCAGCCGGGTCAGGTCCTTCACGGCCGGTGCCGCGATGAGGGTTTTCTCCTTGTCCCACGGCACTGCGGCCAGCATGGAGCTGGAAACCTTGCCGTTGGACTGCCTGAGCACCTGGCGCGGGTGTATCCCTTCGAATTGGTGGTGCCCGCGTTGCTGCTGCGCTTCAGGTCGCTAGCCTTCATCCAGCCGTTCAGCCCCTGGGTGCGCACGAAGTACCAGCCGGCCACCTGCCCGCCTTCCTTCTCCCATTTCAGGTCCCGGTAGACGATGGAGTTCTTTGGAATATCCCCCACCCTCCGGTCCGGCCGACGGCGGCATAGAGGTCGCTGCCGTTGGCTTGGTGAAATACCGGTCGCTCAGCCCGGCCCGGTTGGTGGTGTAGTCGCCGGTATCGACCTGGCATCCCTTGGAGCAGGTCTTGACGTACTTGTTCGACACCCAGCCGGTCTTGTTCTTGTAGCTGATCTTGTACCAGCCGTTTGCGGCCCGTTCGGTCGCCTTGGCGACACTGTTCTTCGGCAGGGTGCCCACGGAGGCGTGCCCGGTGCTGCTGCCCTTGCGGATATTCACGTTCGCGCTCGCCGTCACCCACAGTTTCACCGTGCTGGTGCCCTTGGGGGCCGGCTGCTTGGGCGCGGTGCTCGCTGCGACCTTGGTGTACTTGTTCGAGATCCAACCCGTCTTGCCCGCATAGCTGACCTTGTACCAGCCGTTTGAGGCGGTCGCCGAAACATTGACCGTCTTGCCCTTGGGAATCGTTCGGATCACCTTGTGCTTGGTGCTTGAACCGGCGCGCAGGTTCAGGTTGGCGGTGGTCGTGACCTTGGTGACGACCTTCTTGGCCGCGGCCGGGGCGGCAGCCAGGTGCGGTGTGGAGATCGCCGGAACATCGGAGACCGGGGCGGTGAAGCCGGCCGCCGCGGTGGCGGCGGTGGCGCCGCTGGCAAGGGCAACCGTCAGGGCG
>NZ_BAXF01000096.1:0-6597 GCF_001310435.1 Arthrobacter sp. JCM 19049
GTTCCGGAACCGGATTCGCGCAGCACCAGCGGTGTCGCGGCCAGCTCCACCAGGCTCACCGGCGTGCTGCGCTCGGCCCACGGGTGGTGGGGGCCGACCACGATCCGCAAGGCGTCCTGCTGGACGAGCAGTGTGTTCAGCTGCTGGGGCAGGTGCGGTGTCTCCACGAAACCCAACTGCAGCGCACCTTGCTGGACCTGCTGCAGGATTTCCTCCGAGTTGCCCACCTTCACGTCCACGCGCACCCGCGGAACGAGCGTGCGCAAACGTGAGAGCCAGGCGGGCAGCAGGGTTTCGGCGATGGTCATGCTCGCTCCCACCCGCAGTTCCTCCACCTGGTGCCCAACGCCGCTCTGTTCCCAGTCGCTGAAGCGTTGGGCGGCATCCAGCAGGATGCGTGCCTGTTCGGCCAGCTGGACCCCGACTTCGGTGGGCGCCGAACCGCGCGGGGTGCGGTGCAGCAGGGACGTCTTGAGCTTGATTCCAAAAGGGCCACGGCCCGGCTGGCATTGGGTTGGGCCATCCCCACCTTCCGGGCCCCGGCGCCGAGGCTTCCGGAATTCACCACGGCCACGAAGAGTACCAGGACATCTAAATCGGGCCAAGAATTACTCATATCAGGAGTATATGTCCTGATGTCAAAGTGCCGTCTACTGGGTTCGGCCCCGTGTTGAAACCATGGAAACATGGCAATTCAAACAGATCAGGTCAAACAGCCTGCGACCCACAAGGCCACAGGAATCATTCGCCCATACCTGCCGGGACTGCTGCTGTGCGCGGTCGCCGTAGTCATCTCCATGGGCATCAACAAGCTGCTGCCGGGCGTCAGTGCGCTGATCGTAGCGATCGTGTTGGGCATTACGCTCACCAACGTCATCCGGCTTCCCGAAAGCACCATGCCCGGCATCACCTTCGCCTCCAAGAAGCTGCTGCGCCTGGGCATTGTCTTCCTGGGATTGCAGCTGGTGCTCTCGGACATCATCTCGCTGGGGGCACCGATGCTGCTGGTGGTCGTATGCATCGTCGGCGGTGGGATCTTCTCCACCCTGCTGATTGGCCGGCTGATGAAGATGCGCGCCGCCCAGGTGCTGCTGATCGCCTGCGGCTTCTCCATCTGCGGCGCCGCGGCGGTGGCCGGAGTGGAAGGGGTCACCGACTCGGATGAGGAAGATGTGGTTACCGCGGTGGCCTGGTGGTCATCTTCGGCACCCTGATGATCCCGGCGGTGCCCTTCCTGGGCCAGCTGCTGGGCATGAGCCCGGAACTGAACGGCATGTGGGCCGGAGCCTCGATCCACGAAATCGCCCAGGTGGTCGCCGCCGGCGGAATCATCGGCGGGGGAGCGCTGGCCGCAGCGGTCATCGCCAAGCTGGCCCGCATCCTGATGCTCGCCCCCGTGGTGGCGGTGCTCAGCGTACGCCAGCGGCGCCGCGGCAACCTGAACCCGGAAGCCAAGCGCCCACCGATCGTGCCGCTGTTCATCATCGGCTTCCTGGCCATGATCCTCATCCGCTCCTTCTGCAACCTTCCGCAGGGAGTCATCGACGCCGGTTCCATGATCCAAACCGCGCTGCTCTCGGCGGCCATGTTCGGCCTGGGGTGCGGGGTGAAGATCCGCAACCTGATGAACGTGGGCATTCGGCCCTTTATCCTGGCCGCTATCTCCACCCTCATCGTGGCCGGCATCGCCTACACCGGAATCATCCTGGTCCACTAACCACGGAATCAAACAACCAACCCCACGAAAGCGCAGCACATTCGTTGCTGCGCTTGAAGTGCATCCGCACCGCGCCGAGCCGCACCTCCATCACCTCCACGTCAGACCCTGCACCGGAAAGAACATGAACCGAGATCCCCGTACCCCACTGATTGCCATGGCCCTGCTCAGCACCCTCCTGCTCGGAGCCTGCTCCAGTGGGGCCATCCCGGCCAACCACACGACGCCCAGCCCTGAAGCCAGCGCCGAAAGCAGCGAAGCCGCGCGCACACCGGCGGCTCCCTCGGCTGAGGTCGCCCGGCTGCTCGCACCGCAGGATGCCCGCACCATCAGCGCGCCGAAAGCAGCAGCCGGCACGCTGGTGCTCTTCACCGATTACCAGTGCCCGTTTTGTGCTGGGATGGATTCTCTAGTGCGCCAAGCCAAGGACGACTACGGAGATGAGCTGCGCATCATCATTCGCAACTTCCCGCTGCCCATCCATGAGAACGCACCAGCGGCGGCCCGCGCGGTGGAAGCGGCCGCGGAACAAGGTGCACTGGAGAAGATGTCGGAAACCGTCTTTGAGCATCAAGATCAATGGAGCCAGAGCACTTCGGTGGACGAACAGTTCCTGGCCTATGCAGGGGACCTGGGCCTGGACACCGAGAAGTTCCTGCGCGACTACAAATCCGAAGCGATAGCGGAACGGGTGGAGCACGATTCCCAGGACGCCATGGAGTTGGGCCTACAGGGAACTCCCACCCTGATTTTGCAAGACACCGTGCTGGCCGTTGATGTATCCAACTACGAGACACTCTCCGCACCGCTTGATGACTTCCTGAACCGCTAGCATCGGTGACGGCTCGGCATGCACCACCGCAGACGAGACAGGGGCTGCCATCCACCAGCACATCTGGTGAATGGCAGCCCCTGCCAGCTGCATCATGATGCCCCGGTTAGGCTACCGCTTATACCTTGGAGGCGCGATAGCCAGCCTTCCGGGCATCAGCAGCGGTCTTGAAGCACTCTTCTGGCTTGGTGCTCTTGTAGAAACGCTGACCCGGAACGTGGTACTTCCATTCCTTGTTGCTGCCGGTGCGATTGCCCTTGACCGGGAACCTGCCGGGCAGTTGATGGTCTTGCCGTTCATCTTCACCACGGTCTTCTTCACGGCGGCCTTCTTCACCACCAGCTGCTGCTTCTTGCTCACCGTGGAAGTCTTGCCCTTGTACTGGTACTTCACGGCGGTGGTGACTTCGTAGGTGCCCGCTGCCAGTGCGACCGACTTCTTGTTCTTGGCGATCGTCTTCTTGCCCTTTTTGACCGTCAAGACTGCCGACTTGATCTTGACGTTCTTCGCCTTCTTGTAGCTTGGCTTCACGGTGGCCTTGGTATTGCCCTTGACCGTCTTGGTGCCGATCTTGTTGATCGTCACTGCCGGGGCCTTCTTGGCAGCGGCAACGCTGACGACGCTGTGCGTGACGGTCGGCTGTTGCGCAGTGGCCGCCGTGGTTCCTGAGAATGCCAGTGCCAGTGCGGCGCCCATTGCCACAACGCCACGGAAGAATTTATTCATTTGTTCCTCGCAAGGTATGAGTGATCAATGCGTGATCCAGTGATCCGCATGAGCGAAAGTCTATTGGCCCTTGTCCGCAAAATCACAAATGCGATGGATAAATGACTGAAGTTGGATGAGAGCGGCTGTTCCGTACCGTGGGAGGGGGAACGCAACCACTGCGAAACCGGGAGGAACCAAGCCCTATTGAACACCCGCGTCGACGGGCGAGTTGCTGTTGAAGTCTCACTCGTTAGCGATAGGGTCCTCAAAGCTGTGCTCCAGCAAGCCAATGAGGTAATCCCCCGTATCCGCTCTTGCCCAGGGACTCCTCCAGGGTGAGCAACTCGGAGTTGCCGATGTAGCCTTGGCGCCAGGCGACCTCCTCGGGAACTCCTACTTTCAGTCCCTGGCGTGCTTCGATGAAATCCTTCATCTGATCAGTGGCGATTGCGAACCTGGCGTGTATCACCTGCAGGGTGGGGGAGAGGCGGCCAGCTGGTACGACGTGGCGTGCCGAGTCTTCGAACTTTCGGGGAATGATCCGAGCCGGGTCGGCAGAACCAGCACCCGGAAATACGCGCAGGGCCGGGAAGACTTCGCGCCACGGCCCACCCGCAGCACCTTCAACATTTGACAAGCTGAGGTCCACTGGATTTGATCCGGAAGACCAGTGGGTGTCACTAGCCAAGTTCATGGGTGTCAGGGCCGGAACGGCAGACAGGACCTGATCGTTTCCCGGGTTTACCCGTAATCAAGTGGTTCTCGAGTATTGAGCTTTCGTCTCCGATCCTCTCCAAAACCTCAACGAAATCGCTGCACGGAGAACCGCGAAAGCGCGGTCTTTGTACAAGTCAAGGAGGAATGTTGGCGAGCGATGTTTTGGGGAAGTGGCAAATAGCGCCGGAATCGCGGTGAACTTGAGGTTTTGAACGGCTGAACATTTGGCTGAGCCTGAGGGCAACTTTCGTAATTTCTGCCTCCTCAAGCTCTAGGATAAACATCAATGTGGATCTGGTTTTGCATCGGATCCGCTGTTTTTGGGGGAAAACGAACCGAATGGGGACGGTTTGAAAATGGAATACTCGAGCCCAATTGGGGAAAATGGCACTCGAAATTCACGCCTACCGAACGGGGTAGGCACCGGCGTGACACCTAAGCTGAACCGTGTGGTACAGCAAATCCACGCCACGCTCGTGAACAACGAAACGAGCGGTGTGGTGATTGTCGGTCCATCCGGCAGCGGTCGACGCTCAGCATTTGATGAAGCCTTCACCCGCCTGGGCGGTGGAGCACGACTGGTCAAGCTCAACGGCAGCAGCTTTGGAACTCAGGTGCCGCGCGGAGTGCTCTCATTCCTGCTGGCCCAGCTGGAACCGGAACAGAGCGCCACGCGTCACACACTTATTCACGGACTGGCCGACTTGCTGTGCCACGATGGCAATCCCTCGGTGGTGCTGCTGGGGCGCGCGGACCTGGTGGACGAGGAATCGGCCTCGCTGATCGCCCAGCTGGCATCGATGCGCAAAATCAAACTGGCGGTACACTGCGCGCAGATCCGTGAACTGCCGCGCGACCTGCTGGCTCTGTACCGCTCCGGGCAGCTCGGCCACGTCACGGTACGGCGCATGGACGTCACCGACGCACGCTATGTGCTCACCGGCGCCTGGGCGCAAGAGTTTCCGCATTTGCCGCCGCCACACTGCACTACCTGGCCGACAGCAACCGCACGCTGATGCTCCAGCTGGCCCGCACCTGGGCATCCGACGGCCAACTCGTCCAGCGCAACGGCGTATGGGTGCTGGTCTCGGCACGGATCCACGGTGGGCCGGCCCTGAGCGCATTATCCAGCTCTATGATTTCCGGCCTGCAACCCAGGGAACGGGATCTGCTCTCCGCCTTGGCATTGGGTGGCCCAGTCCCGTTGGAAACGGTTCACAAGGCCGAACTGGTCCGGGAAGTGGACGCACTGTTCGCAGCCGGACACATCCGCCACGATGCCCGGCGTGTGGGGCAGGTGGCCATTGGCATGCCGCTGCTCACCCTGCTGCTGCGTCACGAACTGCAGGATCAGTCCAATGAGGCGTACGCCACTTGCTGCAGGGGCTGCACATCGATGCCGGAGCCGCCCAAGCCTGACCGGTTTGCGGGCACTGGTTGACGTTGGACAGTACGAGGAGCTGGTCCGTGCCGGTGAAAGCTTCGCAATTCACGGCTACCAGCGCGGGGTGGCTGCGTGATCCTGCAACACGGGTGCGGATCTTGAACCTGCACGTCAAGGCGCTCCTGTTGCTGGGTCGCGAACAGGATGCCGGAACACTGCTTCAGGAGGCGACCGGAAGCCTGAAAGGCGCCATGCAGCGGGGCCAGGACGCCGCCTGGGGCGGGCGGCCCAGGAATTGAAGCTGCTCGGTGCCCGCCTGGCTCCCGGTGAGCAGATCGATTCGGAGCACAACCCGCTGGGACAACTTCCCACGGGATCAACGAGCTGGAAGACCGAATCGCTGCACTTGCGCGCCGCCGTGGCCCAGGTGTTCCAATGGGCGGCGGGGACCCGGCAGGCCGACGCGTTGGCGGCGATCCGCCAGATCAGCCGGGAACTGCAGATCCTGCAATTCAATGGCCACCTGGCCGACACGATCTGCCATGAGGAAGCGGCGGAACTTGAAGCGCAGCTGCTGCACGCCGAATTGCTGGCTGGCAGCTGGAAGAGCGCCATGCTGCGTGCCTCCCAGCTGAACCGCGGCAAGTACTCGAACCCACGGATCACCGCCTTCGCCGAGTCGGTGCGCGGGATCCTGCTGTGCCTGGCAGGGGAGGCCGAAAAGGCGCTGCCCATCCTGCAGCCCTGCCTGGAACAGCTCTCACACGGGGCGCCGGGCTTTGAACGTGCAGCGGTGGAAGCGGCCACCACCTACGCGATGATGTCCCTGGGCCGGCAGGAGGAAGGCACCGAGCTGCTCTCCCGCGGACTGGGCAGCAGCCGACCGCAGCCTTCCCTGGGGTTCTTTGCCTGGACCGCGGAGATCTTTGCCTCCCTGGCGGTGGCCCGCATGGACTCCCCGGCATCAGCCACACCCGGCTCGAGCGTTTGCCGAGCTGGCCGCCAAGGCGGGGGCCAAGTCATTGGAGATGCACACCGCGGCCTTTGAGCTGCGGTTGGGCAGGCACACGGCGCTTGACCGGCTGCAAAGCTGCAGCGCCGCGTGCCAGGGGAGATGGCTGCCGGACTCTTTGCGCTGGCAGGTGCGGTCAGGGCCGAGGACTCTGCCGGCATCGCAGCGGCGTTGAGCCAGGTGGCCCAGGCCGGGAACGTGTTGATGGCGACCGCCAGCGACAATGC
>NZ_BAXF01000097.1:0-6584 GCF_001310435.1 Arthrobacter sp. JCM 19049
GTCCGGCGCCCGGTGCCCGGCGTAACTGGCGCGTCACTTACCGTGGCCTCCTGATGCCAACCCAGCGAGGAAGCTAGGATGGAAACGAATTGTCGTCGAGGATGACGGGTTATCCCCGCTCAATCACCAGGAGTGAAGCATGCCTATCGCAACCCCGGATAAATACAACGCCATGATCGACGCTGCCAAGCAGGGGGATACGCCTTCCCCGCCGTCAACGTCACCAGCTCCCAGACCCTGAACGCGGCCATCCGCGGCTTTGCCGAAGCCGAGTCCGACGGCATCATCCAGGTTTCCACCGGTGGCGCCGCCTACTTCTCCGGCGCTTCGGTCAAGGACATGACCGCGGGCTCCCTGGGCTTTGTGGCCTTCGCCCGGGAAGTCGCCAAGAACTACGGGTCAACATCGCCCTGCACACCGACCACTGCCCGAAGGACAAGCTGGATTCCTTCGTACTGCCGCTGCTGGCCGCCTCGGAGGCCGAGGTCAAGGCCGGACGTGACCCCTTCTTCAACTCGCACATGTGGGACCTCCGCCGAGACCCTGGACGAGAACCTGCGCATCGCGGCCGAACTGCTGCAGCGCACCTCCGCCGCCAAGCAGATCCTGGAAGTGGAGATCGGCGTCGTGGGCGGCGAGGAGGACGGCGTGGAAAACGCCATCAACGACAAGCTGTACTCGACCGTTGAGGATGCCATGGCCACCATCCAGGCCCTGGGCACCGGCGAACAGGGCCGCTACATCACCGCCCTGACCTTCGGCAACGTCCACGGTGTGTACAAGCCCGGCGGCGTGAAGCTGCGCCCGGAAATCCTGAAGGACATCCAGGCCCAGGTTGGCTCGAAGGTCGGCAAGGACAACCCCTTCGACCTCGTCTTCCACGGTGGCTCGGGCTCCTCCGAGCAGGAAATCGCTGATGCGGTGTCCTACGGCGTGATCAAGATGAATATTGACACCGACACCCAGTACGCGTTCACCCGCCCCGTGGCCGGACACATGTTCACCAACTACGATGGCGTGCTGAAGGTTGACGGGGAAGTCGGCAACAAGAAGACCTACGACCCGCGCGTCTGGGGCGCCAAGGCCGAGGAGTCCATGGCCGCCCGCGTGGTTGAAGCCGCGCAGCAGCTGGGTTCGGCCGGGAAGGCCCTGAAGTAATGATGATTGGCAAGAACCTGCTGGGCATCCCCGAAACCCTGCTGCCGGAGGAGACCGAGGTTCTTGAGCGGCTGCAGGCCGGCGATGAGCCGGTGGATGTTGCCGCCAAGTACCCCGCCTCCTCACTGGCTTGGGCACTGCTATCCAACGAGGCCCACGACGAGGGGCGGGCGGTGGAGTCCTACGCATACGCGCGGGTCGGGTACCACCGCGGCCTGGATGCCTGCGGCGAGCCGGTTGGAAGGGCCAGGGCCCGGTGCCGTGGCGTCACGAACCGAACCGCGGCTTCCTGCGCTCGCTCTATGCCCTGGGGCGTGCCGCCGCCGCCATCGGTGAAAGCGAAGAGGTGCAGCGCATCTCGGACTTCCTGAACGATTCGGACCCCAACGCGAAGGCCGCCATCGAAGCCGGCGAGTAATCCGAGTAGCACCATGCGCGCCGTTGCCCGGTCCGATTCCGCATCGGTCCGGGCATTCGTGCGCTCAAACGCGCCGGACGGCGGGGAGGGGAAAATCATGAGCAACCCAAAATTCCGGGTTCGCCGAATACTGATTCCGGACTGGCATAGGTCAGTTGCGGGGGTTTACGAAGTCGAGGCGACTCCTCGCGGTGCTTCGATCCCAGCCTTTAGGCTCCGTACTCGTTTTCCCGTGGATGTCATGAGCGCCAGTCGACAACCCGGCAGCTTACTTGCCCAGACGAACCAGATTGAACCTCGTTTGGCGTCCAGCATCGTTCAAGAAGCTGACCGCGCGGCGGGAAAGCGAGGTATTCTCTGGGCTAAGTTTGCGAAGACCGAGGAACCCGGACTCTGGTGCGGTTCGGAGAAGGATCATACTGAACCGGAATGGCCAGTATCTTCAGCACAGGAACGAATGGTCCTGATGCAGTGTCAGTGGATGGCCGAGTGGTTCAGTCGCAAAATGGGTCAGCCCGCCCTCCACGAGACATATTCACTGCTCAGTCGCGGAACTCCAGGTCCTGCTCTTGAACAGCTCCTTGCGACGGTTCGGAAAGGGGGAACTCCTGTTCCGCGTCGTTATGCGAACACCTTCGAGCGTCTGGCTCTAGTGTGTGGTCTACCCGACGATGTGGCCACATCGATCTGGTCATTTGTGTCGCCAACAGATGGTGTGAACTTCTGGTCGGAGCTTTTGCCATTACCAAGAATTAGAGTTTGTTGGGTGCCCGAAGTGGAGGATGAGTTGGTGGAAATTGAATTTACGCCGATTGGATCCTCGGAACCAGAATGGGTCGAGACGAAAAAGTTTCCGACCGGGTGGGTGCCGGGGCCCAGCGAAGCGAGAGAGGTCCTTAACGACCTGCTAGATCGAGACTTCGCAAAGAGCCTTACGGATCTCATCGAAGACGAGCAGTATGCTCCAGCGCACCGCTGGCTGTCGCTATTCCGACAAGACGAATTGGAATGACAACAACTGGGAGCGGGGTTGTCGTTCAATAGTCCGACGGATCGTCGGACACGGAAGGGTTGCCCGAGATTCTGGGTGTAGGCATTTCTGAAACATGACCGCCAAGAAAGGAACCTAATTTATCTTGGCGGTACGAATCAGCCATGCCTCCCGAACCCATGGAACCGAGGAGCGATCATTGATACATGGTAGTTGAACTAGAACACGAATCGTTCGGGCAGGTTGCGGATCAGTTGCGTGAACTAGCCGCCTACGTGGAACACGAGCGTCTCATTGCTGCGGCCCAAACCTTCAGCGTTCGCCAGTGAACTTGAGGAGGAAGTCCTGCCCGATCGACTGCGGCAGATCGCCAGCGAACTGCAGGAGGCGCTTCGAGCCGGTCCCATGAGTATCAGCGATCACCCGATAACGAATTCAAGCGGGGAAGTGGATCCCCAAGCCGCGGCACGATTCGATGCGCTCATCGAGCAACTGCGTAAATTCGCGCGACAGACCAGTCGCCGACCCAGCATGTTCGGCTTGCTGGGCAAGCGAAAACGATAGGCAGTTCGTCAAGGTGCCGTTCACATTGAATTGAATGCCAATCGGCGGTCAGGCAAGTGACGGCGCACCGGCACCCACCGATTTGGACGAAAAATCGGGCTGCGCGCGGAGATTATGAGCAGATGGATGCCTAGAAAGATAAGTGTTCCTGAGGATCCATGGCAGCAAGTTGAAGCGGCTGGCGGAACAGGTAGGGCGCCGCTTGACGACGGTCGGTCGTCAGCTTGACGCTACCTCTGGAAGCTACAAACACGGTGGTTTGCATGGAGATTGCAACAGTGAGCATCGAATCGCCGTTCGAGGAAGATGACTGTAATGGAAGTTGGTGGAGACAATGCTCGAGAAAGCTGAGCGCAAACCGCGTTATGCCAAGGGGGCCGACGCCGTGTCCTGGGCTGTTGCCATCGCCGCTCCATTCTCGGCAGTTGCGTTGTCTCTGTTCTTCGTGGGGGTGGGTGTGCTTCCACTGCTTTTGCTGGGAGTAGCCGTAGGAGTGCTGTGTGGATCTGCGATGTACTATTTTCTGCGTCCAAATCTGGCTGGTGTGGCGCTTTCACTAGTGGTCTTCGCCAGCGTTGCGCTGCTTGGCCTCACCGAGAGCCGATGGCTGGGTTTGTGGCCAACGGAATTGGTGAGTGCGGTGTCCGGGGCCATTATTGGGGCACACTTCAGGTTCCTGGCGGATCGGCGCTATTCGAGAACCGGCAATGTGTCGCGTCGTGAGGGAAGAGTTTGAAGAACGCTCGGTCCAGGGTCCGCCGAATCAATAATGGCGCCCGCAATTTTCGTCGCGGTGCGTTGTATAACGTCGAGGCAATCCCGCCGGCGCGATTATGTCAGCTTTCCGTGGAGGGGCAAGTAGCTCCCCAATAACTCATGAGCGAAATCTGTAGACATCGGCGCATGGACTCCAATCTTTACTAGTCGACGTGATGTTGTTGGTTCAACAAGCCGATCGAACCCTCTGGAAAGGCGGTGCCGGGCGCCGGGACAAGTGGCAGTCGCTATTCAGGGGGGACGTGATCTCGAGCCAATCACGGTCATGTCTTTGAAGGCGGGTTCAGGCTGACGACCCCAAGACATTCCAGACATATCGCGCCGCAAACCGGATTTAAGGGATCATGCTAGTTGCGGGACGCGAACCAAACAGGAAAACCGAATTCTCGGCGACTCGGCGACTCGGCGACAGGGGAGCTCATAGGAAAATGGCCGCTCAATTAGACGGAGCATCACGCCAGGAGTTAGCAGGCAAGCTTCAACGGCTTGCGAGGTACCTTGAGGGAATGTGGCAACCAGAAATTGCCCAGAAGTACGAAAAGGCTGCACTTGAACTTGAGCGCGGTGTCACGCCACAACGGCTATATCAAATCTGCAAGACGGTTTTGACCACGGTCACCGGACACCATGATGGTCTGTTGGTAATTTACGTTCAAAAATCTGACGGATCACCGGACTCCAGAGAAACTGAAAAATATAATGTTTTACTCAAAGAAGTTCAAGCTTTCGCGCGCCGAACCGTTATTGTTGCTAGATTCCATTGGGCTGCCCGTGGATTCCGGTGGTAGGCATTAAAAGGTCATCTGACGCACTGTATCTAATGAAATAGGCGACCGTACTCCTCGGGGCGAAGTGCGGAAGGACTACACACTGGGGCGTAGGTCGAATCTTCCGATGGGTGCATCGGGCAGATCTGGCTCCTGAAAGGGGCACCGCAACCCGGTGAGCTGCCTGGTTCAGCGATCTAGTTGATAAGAAGATGCTGGAGTTGGTCTATCTTCTGATCGCTTCCGGAGGCACCCGATCCGCCCTTGACCCCTCGTGCGCCGGGCCGCTTGCTCTCTCGGGCGATTGATGCGGGTTTTTCAGGCTTCCACTGGTAGCGCCGGACCGTCAGTTGTTGTCATGCATCCCATGACGCACATGAGAGTCTTCTCATCGGCTTCTTTTATTTCCTTCATTTGGCCTTCCTACTCTTGAAACAAGAGATGAACTTCCGGTGAAAGGTAAATGAAATGTTGTCATTCTGGATGGCGCTGGCGGCCAATGTTCTTGGCATGACGGCGCTGGTTTACTTCGTGTACTTCCGTCGGCACTTCCGCCGCGACCTCGTGCTGGCCTACATTGCCTGAGCATGGGCATCTTCGCGGTCACCCTGCTGCTCTCAGGCAGCGGCGCAGGGATGGGCCTCGGCTTGGGGCTGTTCGGCATCCTGTCGATCATTCGTCTGCGCTCGGACACGCTGACCCAGGAGGAAGTGGCCTACTACTTCATTTCCCTGGCCATTGGTCTGGTCAACGGCCTGCACCCCGATCCGGCCTGGTTCTCCCCGGCGGTGACCGCCGCCCTGGTGCTGGTCATGTTCCTGGCCGATCACCCGGGTTTCGCCCCGCGCACCCAGCGCCAGACCGTCACCCTGGAACGCGCCTACCCGCGCAATGAGGACCTGGTCGCGGCACTGGAGGAACTGCTGGGAGCCAAGGTGCTGCGCACCGTGGTGACCGAGCTGGACATGGTCCGGGATCTGACCATCGTTGACGTCCGCTTCCGGGTGACCCCGTCCACCGGCACCAAGGACTTCCACGGCACCTACGAGCTGGCCAATGTCCCCTCCCAGGTTCCCGGCGGCAAGCAGGAGACGTGGTCCTAATGACTGCGGCACCACAAGACGTCCACGCGGCGGGCACCGGGCATACCGGACGCGCCCGCCAGGCGTTGGAGGAAGCCGTCGCCCGCCGGGCCCCGATCCAGCTGGAGGAGGTGATCCGCGAAGCGGCCCTGCAGACCCGGGTGGACCGCAAGTTCCTGTTGACTCCCGAGCAGTTCACCGCCATGGTGCAGAAGCTGGGGAAGGACTTCAGGATCATGCAGATCGAGGGACTGCGCACCTTCCGCTACGAGTCGGTGTACTTCGACACCGCCGATTTTGAGCAGTACCGTGCCCACCGGCAGGGTCGGCGCCGGCGCTACAAGGTTCGCAGCCGCACCTACGTGGACACGGGGTTGTCGATGTTTGAAATCAAGACAAAGGGGCTGCGCGGCAACACGGTCAAGCACCGCATCGAGCAGGACCCTGCCGACTGCGGCGGCTCACCGAACGCAGCATGCGCTTCCTGGACGAGGTGATTGCCCGCGAGTACGGCGAACAGGTGCCGGATTTGCGCCCGGTGCTGGACAGCTCCTATGTGCGGGCCACCTTCGTGAACCCGCTGGATGGGGAGCGGGTCACCTGCGACGTGGAGCTGGCCTATTCCAATGGCCGCGAACAGGTGGACGGCCCGGATCTGGTCGTCGTGGAGACCAAGTCCGCGGACGGGCGGGGGGTCTCGGACCGGGCCCTGGCGGAGCTGGGCATCCGGCCGGAGAGCATGAGTAAGTACTGCATCGGCGTGGCACTGCTGAACCCGCAGCTGCCGGCCAACCGCTGGAGCCGGCTGCTGAAGCAGCGGTTCAGCG
>NZ_BAXF01000098.1:0-6571 GCF_001310435.1 Arthrobacter sp. JCM 19049
CCCGGCCGCGGCTTCGACTACGTGGACGGCGCCGCCGGCCGGGAAATCACCGCGGACCGGGCGCGGGAGGTCTTTGACTCGGTGGAGCTGCTGCCGCGCATCCTGCACGGCACCGCGCACTCGGATCTGTCCACTACGATCGCCGGTGGCAATTCGGCACTGCCCTTTGGGATCGCACCGACCGGCTTCACCCGCTTCATGCAGTCCGAGGGTGAGATCGGCGGTTCCCGGGCCGCGGAGAAGGCCGGGATCCCCTTCAGCCTGTCCACCATGGCACCCGCTCCATTGAGGAAGTGGCCAGCGCCGCCCCAAACGCCCGCAAGTGTTCCAGCTCTACCTGTGGAAGGACCGCGAGAAGTCCCGGGCCCTGGTGGAACGGGCCGCGTTGGCCGGCTTTGACACCCTGCTGGTCACGGTGGACACCCCGGTGGCCGGCCAGCGGCTGCGCGATGTGCGCAACGGATGAAGATCCCGCCGGAACTGAGCCTGAAGACGGTGCTGGATGCCTCCTACCGGCCCGAATGGTGGTTCAACTTCCTGACCACCGATTCGCTGAAGTTTGCCTCACTGTCCAATACCTCCTCTGATTTGCCCACCATCATCAACTCCATGTTCGACTCCTCGCTGGACTTCGATGACCTGCGCTGGATCCGCGACCTGTGGCCGGGCAAGTTGTTCGTCAAGGGGGTGCTCACCGTGGAGGATGCCCGCAAGTCGGTGGCCGCCGGGGCGGACGGACTGGTGGTCTCCAACCACGGAGGACGGCAGCTGGACCGTGCCCCGATCGCGTTCGAGGCGCTGGGGCAGGTGCGCCAGGAGGTGGGTCCGGAGATGGAAATCATCCTCGACTCGGGCATCATGTCCGGGGCGGACATCGTCGCCTCCCTGTGCGCCGGCGCCGACTTCGTGCTTATCGGCAGGGCCTACCTGTACGGGCTGATGGCCGGCGGACAGCAGGGGGTCGAAAGAGCCATCGAGCTGCTGGCCAAGGAAGTCGAGGTCAACATGCAGCTGATGGGAGCCGGATCCATCCGGGAACTGACCCCCGAGCTCATCCGGGTGCGCGCCGGGCGTACGGCCCGTCCGGCACTGAATCGCTAGCGGGTCAACGCGGTGACCGGCGTTGTTAAATGTGCCGCCGGTCACCCAGCCCAGGCTCAGGTGTCAGGGTCTTCTATACCGCGTAGAATAGGCGTGTGCCTGCACCAAAATCCACTGCAATCCAAGCCCAAGAAGTTTTCCGGCCCGTACTGCTGCGCGGCCTGACTGCCGCCGCCTACGCGCTGATTTCCATCTTCTGGATCGGCGCCGACCTAAAGGTCCTGTCCTATTCCACCGCCGGCCTGCTGGTGCTTACTGGCGTGTTCATGTGGCAGTACGCCTCCGTGGCCACCGTTCCGGCCAAGCGCGGGCCCCTATGCTTTTGGTGCCGGCATCATGCTGCTGGCCGGCATCACCACGCTGTTCGCCTCCACCCCGGCCATGGTCGCCTACATGGCTGCGGTCGGCCTGCTGGTCGGTGGCGTCTCGGAAATCGTCGTGTTCGCCAAGTACCGTCACGAGTTCCCACCGTTCCGCAACCAGCTGATCAGCGGTGCGGTGGCCGCCGGGGTCGGTGTGGCTCTGGCCTTCGCCGGACAGCTGGACACCCACGGGGTACTGGGAATGATCGGCGGCAGCGCCGTGGTCTTTGCCGTCTTTGAGCTGATCGCGGCCTTTGGGCACCTGCATGACTCCCGCAAAAACCCTGCGGCCGAAACTGACTAGACTTGATGGCAACACGAGGAAATAGAAATGGAGATCCTGGTGTCAAATAATTCACCCAAGAAGCAACCATGGAGTCAGTCGATCAAGGCTCCACTGGTCTTTTCGCTGGTGCTGGGAATCGTTGCCGCCTTTGTCGGTATGATCAGCGTGACCGGCGGCTCCGAGAATGACCTGCGCATCGATGTCGGACTGATCTGCTTTGGCATCGCCTTCATCGCCAGCCTGCTGGTGATCTCGGTGCTCACCATGGCGTCGAAGGAAAACGACCCGACCCTCGGCAAGGGATCCGGCGTGAACCGCGCCTCGGATCGCCCGCACGAGAAGGACTGATTAGGCGCCGGAAACACCCGCAGAGCCACAAACAATGGTGGGCCGCCCCTTGAGCAAGGGGCGGCCCACCATTGTCATCGGCCGGGTTTCAGCTTGCGCGGCCCGCGGCGGGCCGGCGCTTACTCCTCCGGCTCGTCGGCCGGACCCCATTCGGAGAGGAAGTCCTCCGGGCTCAGTTCCCCCAGATCCCGGCGCACCAGGGCAATTAGCCGCTCGGCTTCTTCCAGGTTCGAGGTGGGCAGGGTCAGCACCCGGGAATCATCGGTGCGCGAGTAGACCACCACGCTGGAACCGGAGGGTTCAAACTCCGCATCGCCCAGGACCGCCGAAGCCACTGCCGCCGTCCAGCGGGCTGCGGCCTTCAAGGGCGAATCATCGGTGCGTTCCAGCCGTGCTTCATAGTCCTCAGACGCGTGGTGCTCGTTCATGGTCCATCCCTCCGACGTACTTCCCGGTGCCAGGTCCTGCACACCGGGAAGTGGATCTGCAGATCAAGTCTGTTCGTGGTTTCATCCTAAAGGTGCCGCAGTTTTGCGGCGAGTACCGGCACGGGAATTATCCCGTGCGTGAAACCCTCAGGCGCGCCTGGCCTTGCGTGCCCGGTAGGCCCGGACATGCTCGCGGTTGGCGCAGTTGCCGGTGTCGCAGTACAGCTTCGACCGGTTGCGGGAGAGGTCGACCAGCGCCGCCCGGCAGTCCGGTGAGGCGCAGATGCGCAGGCGCTCAAGCCCCTTGGAGCGGATCACCTCGGCGACGGCCATGGCGGCCTCCACTGCCATGCGGTCATAGAGCGGGGCGCTTTGGGTGGTGGCGTGCAGGTGGTAGTCCCACTCGTCATGCTTGATCAACTGGGGCAGGGCCTGCGCGTTGCGCAGGATGGCATTGACCCGGCGCACCGCGTTGTCCTCATCCGCGGTCCAGATGTCGTGCAACTGGGAGCGCAGCTGGCGGATGGAACGCAGCTCGGCCAGGTTGTTCGCCCGGGCCCCGGTGAAGCGTTCGGTATCCAGGAAGTAGTCCAGGTCCCCGACGGTTTCGAGCTTGTCCACCAGGCCGGAGTTGGTGTTCAGCAGGTTGACCACGGTACGCAGCGAAGCCTGTGTGTCAGGTGCAAAGGTCATTGTGACTCCTGTAAGTCGTCATGGATTGACGAGCATTTCGGCAGAATCGTATTGTCATGATCATACATTCAATGACTCCTGACTCCCGTGCGCGGGTCGTCCTCTGAGGGCGCGCGGGAACCGGGAGCCCGTTCCGAAAGCCAGCACCCATGCCCGAGATATCTTCAGCCCCCGAGGCCCTTCCGCATGTTGCTTCCAAGCCCCGCAAAACCGGAACATGGTCGGAGTGTGGATCGCGCTGCTGTCCTCCGCGGTCTTCGGCCTATCTGGGTCCTTCGCCAAGGCCCTGATGGAGGCCGGATGGTCTCCGGCCGCGGCGGTGACCTGGCGAATGGCCGGTGCTGCGCTGGTGCTGGCCATCCCCGCAATCATCGCGATGCGGGGGCGCTGGACGCTGCTGCGCACGAACTGGGCGCCGATCCTGCTCTTTGGGTTGTTCGGGGTGGCCGCCTGCCAGCTGTGCTACTTCCTGGCCGTGCAGCGGCTGGATGTCGGGGTGGCGCTGATGCTCGAATACCTGGCCCCGGTCTTCATTGTCCTGGTGCTGTGGATCAGGCACCAGAAGCGCCCGCGCATTCCCACCATCGCCGGCACCCTGGTCGCACTGGTGGGGCTCATGGCCGTGCTGGATATTGCCGGAACCACGACCATTGATCCATCGGGGTGATGTGGGGAATCGGCGCAGCCATTGGCCTGACCGTCTACTTCTTTGTCAGCGCCCGGGTCAACGGCGCGCTGCCGCCGATCATGCTGTCCGCCGGTGGTTTGCTGGTCGGTTCGCTGATGATGGCCCTGATCGGGTTGTTCGGCATCCTGCCCATGGAGGTGACGTTCACCGAGGTGAACCTGGCCGGTCTGCAGACGCAATGGTGGGTCGCCCTGGGCGGAATGATCATCCTGTCTACGGTCATCGCCTATGTTACGGGGATCATGGCCGCCCGGGCCCTGGGATCCAAGGTCGCCAGTTTCATTTCACTGACCGAAGTGCTCTTTGCGGTGTTGTGGGCGTGGCTGCTGCTTGGAGAACTGCCCGGCTGATCCAGCTCTTCGGTGGCCTGCTGATCGTCGGCGGGGTCGTGCTGGTGCGCGTGGATGAGCTGCGTCAGCCGGTCGGCCATTAGCCGCGCCGACCAATTGCAGCCGTGACAGGTCTGCATCGGATGCCAAGAAGCCTGCATGCGTTGCCAAGTGTGAGATGGCTTACTCCGCATAGGGTAATCCCACGAGAACACGGGAATTCCAGGAGGAAGTGTGCAATCACATTATTTGGTCATCGGCGCCGGGTCGGCCGGAGTTGTCCTCACTCGCCGCTTACTGGATGCCGGCAACAAGGTCACCCTCGTCGAAGCCGGGGGACAGGACACCAACGCCGACATTGACGACGTCTCACGGTTGGGTATGCTGTGGGGCGGTGCTGAGGACTGGAACTACTTCACCACGCCTCAGCCGCAACTGAACGATCGACGCGTGCACGTGCCGCGAGGCAAGGTGATGGGCGGTTCCCACGCGCTGAACGCCACCATTTGGGTTCGCGGGGATCGCTGGGACTTCGACACCTGGGCGGAGCAAGGTTGCCAGGGGTGGTCATGGGACGATGTTCTCCCCTTTTACAAGGCCATCGAGAACTTTCACGCCGAGGACGGCGGAGGAGGCGACCCACAGGTCCATGGCACCCAGGGGCCTTTGGATGTCACTTACGACTATCCCCGCCATCCAATTCAGCAGGCCATGTACGATGCCACCCTGCAGGCGGGCGTCCCCGCGAATCCGGACTACAATTCCGGCTCCGTGGAAGGTGCCGGATGGATGCAATTGAATGTTCGTGACGGTGTCCGCTTCAACACCTGGCGCGCCTACCTCAAGCCCATCGCGGATCACGAAGATCTCACCCTGATTACCGAGGCCACGGCACGTCGTCTCCTCTTGGAAGGCTGAACGTCACCGGAGCGGAATTCAGCCGCGACGGAGAGATTTTCACTGTGGAAGCAGATGAAGTGATCTTAACTGCCGGAGCCATCGGATCGCCGGAGCTCATGCTGCGCTCCGGTCTCGGCCCCCGGGAGCACCTGGAGGAGCTGGGCCTTGCGGTAATCAAGGACATCCCCGCCGTGGGTAAGAACCTCCACGACCATCTACTCGTCCCCGTCGTCTGCACAACACAAGACCCTCTGCCGATGCCGGAAGTCGCAGCGGCACAAGTGCATTTCTTCGCAAAGTCCATCCCCGACCTGCCAGTGGCCGATACTCAGCCGATCTTCTTTAGCCTGCCGATGTACACCAACTCGGCTGAGCCGCTAATGGAAGCACCGGAGACGGGCTTTTCATTGCTGGCCGGACTCGTCCGACCCAAATCACGTGGCACCCTGACGCTGGCTGGCCCGGCCCCGGGGGATGGGGTGAACATCGATCTGGCCGCCTACGCGCAGGAGGACGATCTGCAGGCGATGCTCTATTCCCTCAAGCAATGCCGCGACATTGCCGCGCAGCCGGCGCTGAGGCAACACGGAGCTGTGGAAGTGCATCCGGGGCGCGAGGTGCAAAGCGAAGAGGAACTCATCGAGTACATTCGTCGCACCACGACGACCTACCATCATCAGGTGGGCACCTGCGCCATGGGCATTGGGCCAACGGCGGTGGTGGACCCTCAAAGCCTTCGGGTTCATGGGGTTCAGGGGTTGCGCATCGCGGATGCATCGGTCATGCCGCAGGTGACCACCGGCAACACCAACGCCCCCTCGGTGCTGATCGGTGAGCGGTGTGCCACGGCAATCACCGGGCTGCTACCGTTCGAGAAGGAGCAGGCCGTCCAGATGGAGAAGACCCCGCTTTCGTAGCACTGAACCGGAACAGACCGGCCCGCCTGGCGCTGAAAGGCACAGGCGGGCGCCGAATTATTCGTGAGCTGGATTTGACGACGGCAACCGATCAACCATTTGGTTGATGGCAGCAACTTTTCGTCCACCTAGAGTCGATAGTGCGGTGCAGCAGCACCACGACCTTGAAACTTGGGTATCGAAAGGAACGCATCGGTGGCTACTTCGGACACCATGAACCTCAGGGCTCCCCGCAGGCATCACACCCGTGGGGAGCCTTGGCTATTCTGGCCGCCGGACTGGGGCTTGTGGTCCTTGACGGGACCATTGTCGGGGTCGCCTGCCGCAGATCATTGCCGATATCGGTCTGGACCTGGGCGATGCCCAATGGGTCAACAGTCTTTACGCAGTGGTGCTGGCCGCCCTGCTGCTGTCCGCCGGAAGCCTGGCCGACCGGTGGGGCCGCAAGAAGCTCTTCGTCAGTGGACTGCTGCTCTTTGCGCTTGGCTCTCTTCTGGCCGCGGGGGCCGGGGCGGCGGG
>NZ_BAXF01000099.1:0-6536 GCF_001310435.1 Arthrobacter sp. JCM 19049
TGCCGGGGACGCGGGGACCGCTGTTGGTTTTCGGGTGGGAGCCAGGCCGCATCGGTGGCACATCAGTTGCCGGTGATGTCCAGGTGGTGGGCCATGAACAGGGAGGTCGGCACCCCGTCGGCTTCGGGCTCGCGCAACGCGTAGTCCTCGATCACTTCGCGCAACCGGCCAATCATTTCCTTCTGGGTGGCTTCGGAGAGCTTCAGACCCACCCGGATGACCTGGATCTCCTCCGGATCCAGCCCGTTGATCTCCTGCAGGAAGGTGTCAACGAGCATCGGTGCCGCATCCGGGATCCGGGTGCCCCAGGATTGCCGGGTGCTGCGGTAGGGGACTTCCTTCGCCCCGCGGTTGCCGCGCCGCGGCTCCTCGGCGGCTAGGAACCCGTTGCTGACCAGTGTGCGCACATGGTGCAGCGAGGTTGCCGGGTTCAGTTCAAGGATGTCGGCGATCTCCTTGTTCGTGCGAGACTCATGGAGACACAGGCGCAGAATCCTCAGCCGCAGGGGAGAACTCAGGGCCCGCGCCCGGGCCTGGACTTGCTCATCGGTTGGCATACAGCCAGCATACGTGATTTTCGTCAGTGATTGGTATCTTCAAATCACATCGCGTTTCGCGCTCCTCCACGCCGGTCGGCGGCACCGCGCTATTGCTGTTGGGTGCGCCGGGCGCGGCGGGGCGGCGGCGGGGGAACCCGCTTGGCGTGGGTAATGCGCGAACGCTGCACCGTGACGACTTCGCGCCGGGTCTGCACGCTAACGCTGGTTTCGGTGACGGTCACTATCTCACCCAACGCGTCGGTTAGCGTTTCTCCGTGCCCCGTCGGTGCGGGCTGGTCAAGCCGATACCGCAACACAACCCGGTCCCCGGGTCTTAAATCGTCAATGTTAAGCACCGTGCAGCTCCAAGATTTCCAAAAATTTCATTTCGAGACCGTTGCGTCCGGTGGCCTCGGTCGGTTACGTCACAGCGGGCCTCCGGGAGCTTCCCACATTGCACAACAGGACTAGACTGGTATCCAGAAAGCCAGATATGCGTTCCGCCCACAGGCCGGCAATGCGCTGGTGACTAGACGTTGAAACTATCAAAAGTGCAAGGAAAGGTCTCGGGTCCGTGACTTACATCATCGCTCAGCCGTGCGTGGACGTGAAAGACAAGGCGTGTGTCGAAGAGTGCCCGGTCGACTGCATCTACGAAGGTGAACGCTCCTTGTACATTCACCCGGATGAGTGCGTGGACTGCGGCGCGTGCGAGCCGGTCTGCCCGGTAGAGGCCATCTACTACGAGGACGATGTCCCGGAGCAGTGGGCCGACTACTACAACGTTAACGTTGATTTCTTCGACGAACTGGGCTCGCCCGGTGGTGCGGCTAAAATTGGCAACACCGGCACCGACCACCCGCTGGTCGCCGCCCTGCCGCCGCAAAACCAAGACTGAGGTTCATCACCGCATGCTCCAGCTTCCCGATTACCCCTGGAACCAGTTGGCCCCGTACCGCGAGGTGGCCGCCAAGCATCCGGGGGGCAGTGTCGATTTGTCCATCGGAACCCCGGTGGACCCGACCCCGGAACTGATCCAGGAAGCACTGCGCGAAGCCAGCAACGCGCCGGGATACCCCACCACGCACGGCACCACCGAGGTGCGCCAGGCCATCGTGGACTGGTACGCCCGGCGCCGCAACGTCACCTCACTGAGCACCGACGACGTCATGCCGACGGTCGGTTCCAAGGAAATGGTGGCCTGGCTGCCGCTGCTGCTCGGGCTGGGCCCCGGGGACGTGGTGGTGCGCCCGCGCATCGCCTACCCGACCTACGACATCGGCGCACAACTGGTCGGCGCCACCAGTGTGGCCACCGATGACCTCTCCAGCCTGGACGAGCAGCAGCGGGCGAACCTGAAACTGGTGTGGGTCAATTCGCCGGGGAACCCCACCGGCAAGGTGCGCGACATTCAGGAGTTGCGTGAACTGGTCTGCCAGGCCCGCGAGCTGGGGGCCGTGGTGGCCTCCGATGAATGCTATGCGGAGCTGGGCTGGGATGAATACGAGGACCAGGTCCCCAGCATCCTTGATCCGCGGGTGTGCGACGGAAACATCGATGACCTGCTGGCGCTGTACTCCCTGTCCAAGCAATCCAACCTGGCCGGGTACCGCGCCGCGTTCGTGGCCGGGGCCCCTAACCTGATGCCGGCCCTGATCAACAACCGCAAGCACGCGGGAATGATTGTCCCGGCACCCGTGCAGCACGCCATGGTCATCGCGCTAAACGATGAGGCGCATGTCCGTGAACAAAAAGACATTTATCGGGCCCGGCGCGACGCGCTGCGCCCGGCGTTGGAGGGCTTCGGGCTGCGGATCGAGGACTCCGTGGCCGGGCTGTACCTGTGGTGCACCGAACGCCGTTCCAGCTGGGACACCCTGCAAAGGCTTGCCGAGCTGGGAATCATTGCAGGTCCCGGCGCTTTTTACGGTTCTGAAGGCGAAGCGCACGTACGGATCGCGCTCACTGCCTCCGACGAGCGCGTCGCCCAGGCCGTGGAGCGGTTGACCTCTGCCGGCCAGGGCTGAAATGTTCCGCTGATTAGCGCGGTGAGGCCAATTGGCGGTATGTTCGACGATGACGACTGACCTTTCGGAACTACAAGCTTTCCGGTTAGGAGAAGCAATGACAGAGATCAATTCTGCGCAGCTCACATATGGGCAGACGAACCTGGAACTACCAGTGGTACCGGCCGCCGAAGGCAACCAGGGGCTGAGCGTGGCTCCGCTGCTGAAGACCACCGGCGCGGTCACCTACGACCCGGGCTTCATGAACACCGCGGCCACCAAGTCCGCGATCACCTACATCGACGGGGATGCAGGGATCCTGCGCTACCGTGGTTACCCCATTGAGCAGTTGGCGGAGAAGTCCAGCTTCGTCGAGGTCAGCTACCTGCTGATCTACGGGGAGCTGCCCACCGCCGAGCAGCTGGCAGACTTTGACAACCGCCTGCGCCGCCACACCCTGCTGCACGAGGAGCTCAAGGCTTCTTCGGCGGCTTCCCGCGCGACGCCCATCCGATGCCGGTGCTTTCCTCGGCCGTGTCGGCACTGTCGACCTGGTACCAGGACTCGCTGGACCCGAACAACGACGAACAGGTCGAGCGCTCCACGATGCGCCTGCTGGCCAAGCTGCCGGTGCTGGCCGCCTACGCGCACAAGAAGTCGATCGGGCAGGCACTGCTCTACCCGGACAACTCGATGAACATGGTCGAGAACTTCATGCGCCTGTGCTTCGGCACCGCCGCCGAGCCGTACGAGCTGGACCCGGACATGGTCAAGGCCCTGGACCTGCTGCTGATCCTGCACGCAGACCACGAGCAGAACTGCTCCACCTCCACCGTGCGCCTGGTCGGCTCCTCCGATGCGAACCTCTTCGCCTCGGTCTCGGCTGGCATCAACGCCCTGTTCGGTCCCGCCCACGGCGGCGCGAACGAGGCCGTGCTGAAGATGCTGCGCGAAATCCACGCCCAGGGCATCTCCCCGGAGAAGTTCATGGAGAAGGTCAAGAACAAGGAAGACGGCGTGCGCCTGATGGGCTTCGGGCACCGCGTCTACAAGAACTACGACCCGCGCGCGAAGATCATCAAGAAGACCGCCCATGACATCCTGGCCAAGCAGGGCAGCAACGAACTGCTGGACATCGCCATGAGCCTGGAAGAGAAGGCGCTGAACGATGACTACTTCATCGAGCGCAAGCTCTACCCGAACGTGGACTTCTACACGGGCCTGATCTACAAGGCGATGGGCTTCCCGGAGAAGATGTTCACCGTGCTGTTCGCCATCGGTCGCCTGCCCGGCTGGATTGCCCAGTGGCGCGAAATGATCAAGGACCCGGACACCAAGATCGGCCGTCCGCGTCAGCTGTACATCGGCGAGACCGAGCGCAACTACCCGGGCCTCTAAACCCGTGTAGCGCCAGTCTCTTGGCACCGGCACCCCCAGGCCCCAGCGGGCCACGGGGTGCCGGTGCCCTTTTTAAGCAGTGGGTACGGCGTATCGTGGAAGGTTATGGGGGATGTGCGTCGATAGGCAAGGTGGTGCGCATGTATTTCCGGCAGGGGAATAACTGGTCAATTGGTGTTTGCGCGAACCCGCAGCTGCTGATGGCCCTGTACCTGCGCGAGCTGGGGGGAATCAACCCCCACGAGCTCGGCCCCAACTGCGCACTGGAGCAGCGGGGACGGTTGCGACCCCTGCAGCCGCCGGCCTCCCACGGACAGATCCGCCAGGAATGGTATTCGTGGTGGGAAAGCCTGGTCAAAGACGGGCGCTCGCTGCAAAACGGACATCACGTGGGCGGGATCCCGGACCTGGATGCTCAGGCTACCCGGAGCTGGCGAAGCTGGCCAACGCGCACTACGGGCAAACCACGTTGTTTGCCCATGAATGCCTTGAAGACTTTGTGCTGCGCAGCGCCCAGTATGTTCCCAAGCGGATGGATGAGATCGAGGTGCTGCTGGCCGACCGGGGCATCGAGCACCTGGCCGGGCGGCAGGCGGTGCACATGCAGCTGGTGGAGGTGCCGCTGAACGAACCGCGCGCCTGGCTGATGGGTCAGGCCACCGTGGTCGCCAGCAGTTCCCTGATGCGCGACGGCAAGGCCTTCCACGGCTACATCGAGCCGATCGTGAGCATCATCTTCATGTAGCGCCCACCAAGCGGAAGAGCCGGACAGGATCCTGCCCACCCTTCCCGTCGTCGAGCTTAATGGGGATAATGAGAGCCAAGCCGGGTCACGGGGCGAGGTGTTTGCTTCGGTGGCGCATCCCGGGGGAGGGAGAACATATGAATGATTCGCGACCTGAACTTCAGTAGCCCTCGGCCGTCCTTGCGGTCGGCCGATGCGGCAACACGGCAGGATGGAGGACATCATGGTGTTCCATGGAGCAATCAGCCACCCGCGACGCAACACGCGTGGTCTGGCCTTTGCCTTCAGCGGACTGATCTTTACCTTGGCATTTGCGGCATTCCTGTTCCTGGTCCCGCAAGGCATGAGGTGTCACGCAGTCCGCTGTGGATCCCCGTTATCTGGGGCGTGATGGTGATTGTCTACGGGTGCTACCGCCTGATCCGCGGAAACAGCGATCTGGACCACGAGCGCGGAGGCACCCATGCCGATTCCCGGTAGCCTTCCAACGGATCACTGACCCAACGGAATCAGATCGACCACAGGCCGTGGCCGCCCACCGGTGAAAGGTGGCGGCCACGGCCTGTGCCGTGCGGGCGCAGCTGATCAGTTCTGGTGCAGTTCGGTGTTCAGCTCCACCTTCCCGCCGGTGCGCGCCAGCGCCTCGACGGCGCGGTCACCGAGTTGCGCCGGAAGAGCAGGCCGGGAACCCCGGAGAGTTCCAGGGCCTTCACGGTGCGGCCATCGGGCAAGCTCACCCGGGTGCCGGCGGTGACATAGAGCCCGGCCTCCACCACGCAGTCATCCCCGATGGAGATCCCCACCCCGGCGTTGGCCCCGAGCAGGACGCGCTCACCGATGGAGATTCGCTCCTTGCCGCCGCCGGAGAGGGTCCCCATGATGGATGCGCCGCCGCCGACGTCCGAGCCGTTGCCGACCACGACCGAAGCCGAAATCCGCCCCTCCACCATGGAGACGCCCAGTGTTCCGGCGTTGAAGTTCACGAACCCCTCGTGCATCACCGTGGTGCCGGTGGCCAGGTGCGCGCCCAGGCGCACCCGGTCCGCGTCGGCGATGCGCACACCGGAGGGCACCACGTAGTCGACCATGCGCGGGAACTTGTCCACCCCGTACACGGTCACCGCCCCGCGTGAACGCAGCCGCAGCCGGGTCTTTTCAAACCCTTCGGCTAGGCAGGGGCCGAAGTTGGTCCAGACAATGTTGGGCAGGTGGGAGAAGATCCCGTCCAGGTTGATCGAGTTCGGGGTGACCAGCCGGTGCGAGAGCAGGTGCAGGCGCAGCCACACGTCAGCGGTGTCGGCCGGGGCGACATCCAGGTTGATGGTCAGCGAGATGACTTCCTGTCGGGTGCCGCGGGCCGTATCCTCCACGGCCAGGGCCGCCAGCTCACCGGTTTGCGGCTCCAGGTCGTTGAGCACTCCCAGGCAGGGGCCGGGGTACCAAACATCCAGGACGGTGCCGTCCTGGGTGATCGTGGCCAGGCCGTGCGCCGACGCCAGGCGGACGGGAGGATGGGTTGAGTCAACTGCTGAAGTCATGAAGATATCGTACCGGCGTATCCTGCCGGTATCGTGGGCAAATGACGTTCCCATTACGCAATGAGCAGCAGGAATGAGTAGGTTGAACCCAATGGAATTGAACCTGGAAGCGGATGTCGCCCAGCTGACCGCGACACTCATCGACATGGAATCGGTCTCCGGCAACGAGCGCGCCCTGGCCGATGCGATTCACCGCGCCCTCGAAGCCTGCCCGCACCTGGAACTGCACCGATACGGGGATGCGATCGTGGCGCGCACCAACCTGGGCCGGGAACGCCGGGTCGTGCTGGCCGGACACCTGGACACGGTC
>NZ_BAXF01000100.1:0-6501 GCF_001310435.1 Arthrobacter sp. JCM 19049
TGCATTGGGCTGGTGACCTTCTTGCGCAGCTGCCCGGGGTTCGCCTGCGGATCGGCCAGCATCTTCCCGGCCCCGGCGACGGTGGCCCTGGCCAGGTCGATGGCCAGCTGCTCGTCAAGGCCCAACTTCATCCCGGCCTTGGCCATCGCCTCGGCCAGGAAGAAGCCGTAGGCCGGCCCGGAGCCGGAGATTGCCGAGAGCGCGTCCTGCTGGGCCTCCTCGATCACGTGCACCTCACCGGAGCCGGCGAACAGGTCAATGACCTGCTGCAGCTGCTGTTCACTGACGGCCGGGGCCGGGCTAAGGCCCACCACCCCGGCCCCCACCTGCAGCGGGGTGTTGGGCATGGCGCGCACCAGCGGCTGGTCCTGCGGCAGGTGGGCGGCCATGGACTGCAGGGTGATGGCCGCGGCCACCGAAACAATCACGGTCTGCGGGCGCAGCGCTGCGGAAATCTGGTCGCACAGCTCGGTGATCCCCACCGGCTTGACCCCCAGGAAGACGACGTCCGCCTCGGCCGCGACCCGCGCGTTCGCCTCGGGATCCTGCCCGGTCACCACGACGTTCACTCCCAGCTCGCGCAGCTCGGCCTCACGCGCGTCGCTGCGGATGGTCGCGGTGATCAGCTTCGGGTCGTGCCCGGCTCCCAGGATGCCGCGCAGGATCGCCCCGTTCATGGAGCCGGTGCCCAAAAAGGCCAGGGTCAACGAGTTGGTCAGTTCGCTCATGGTGTCCTTACTTCGTTCGATCTGCGGTATCCGGCAGCGCCAGGTGGGTGCGGGCGTATTCGAGGGTTTCCCCCAGCCACTGTTCCTTCTGCCCGGTGCCCTTGGCCTTGCGGGTGGAGACCTCCACCGCGATGACCCCGCCAAAGTCGGTGTCGCGCAGGTACTGCAGGGTTTCGGCCACCGGCTGGGTGCCGCGCCCGGGCACCAGGTGTTCGTCCTTGCCGTTGTTCAGCCCGTCGCACAGGTGCAGGTGCGCCAGGCGCTCCCCCAGCTGCTCCACGGCCTTGCGCGAATCCATCTCGGCGATCGCCGCGTGGGAGAAATCCCAGGTGACGTGCGGGTAGGACTGCGGTACCGGTCCCAGTGCGGCAGGTACATCTTCGCTTCGCGTCCGCGGCCCGCCACGGTACATGTTCTCCACCGCGATCTTCATCCCGGTCGAGTCGGTCAGCCGCTGCACTCCCCCGGCGAACTCCAGGGCATAGTTCCCCTGCCAGCGGAACGGCGGGTGGGCCACGACGACCTCGGCCCCCACGGCCTGGGCCAGGATGACCGAGCGTTCGATTTTTGCCCATGCCGAGCCCCACACCTGCTGGGTGAGCAGCAGCGTCGGGGCGTGGATGGCCCGAATGGGCAGCTGGTACTTGTCCATCAGCGCCAGCAGGGCGGTGGCCGACTGGGTGGCCTGGTTGCCGGTGATCAGCACCTCCAGCCCGTCGTAGCCCACATCCTTGGCCACCGCGAACGCGTCGTGCACGGTCAGGGGGTAGACCGAGGCACTGGACAGCGTGATGGGGATTGACGTTGTTGCAGGCTCTTGCATGACTCAGCCCTTCTTCCAAGCACTGGTGTGCCGATCAACCCCGAGCCGGGGCTAATTCGTTTCCGCGGGTGCGGGCAGTTGCCCCATCCCGGCACCGAGCGCTACCTCTCCAACTCCCACGCTACTACTTAGCGGAGTCGAAGAGTCAAACAAGACATGATCAAAACGGCGCAGCATCAGCCCTTCGCGCAGCGCCCACGGGCAAATGCGCAGGTGTTTGATCTTCAGTTTCTTCATGGCCTCGATCGCCACCAGCGCGCCGGCCAGCAGCTGCGGGGCGCGCACCTGGGAAACCCCGGGCAGTTCGGCGCGTTCCTCCCAGCTCATGGCCATCAGCCGGTTCGTCCACAGTTTCAGGCTTTCGCGTTCCAGCACCCGCTTCACATAGGGCCCCTCGGTGCTGGGGGCGGCCCCGGTAATCCGGGCCAGGGAGCGGAAGGTCTTGGAGGTGGCGGTGGCCAGGGACGGTTTGCCGTACTGGGCCAGCTCCGTGGTGGGGTCCGAGAGCACATCGCGCACATAGGTGCGCAGCTCCTTGACCTGCTTGGGGGTGGGCCGGTCATCGGGCAGCCATTCGCGGGTCAGCCGCCCGGCGCCCAGCGGCACCGAGTAGGCCACCTGCGGGAATTCATCGTTGCCCAGGGCCAGTTCCAGCGACCCGCCGCCCATGTCCAGGTTCAGGATCGAGTCGTAGGCCCAGCCGAACCAGCGGCGCACCGCATAGAACGTCATGCCCGCTTCCTCTTCACCCGAAAGCTCCAGCAGCTTCACCCCGGTCTCGGCCTCCACGCGTTCCAGCACGTGGGCGCCGTTGGAGGATTCGCGGATCGCGGAGGTGCAGAACGCCATGAAGTCCTCCACCCGGTGGCTGCGCGCGAACCGGGAGGCTCGGTGATGAAACCGATCAGTTCGCGCTGCCCCTCCTCGGTGATGGCCCCGTACTCGTTCAGGTACTGAACCAGGGAGAGCGGGCGCTTGTGCGACGCGTAGGGGTTGGGCCGGGCGCCGGGGTAGGCGTCCACCAGCAGCAGGTGCACGGTGTTCGAACCGATGTCCAGTACGCCCAGCCTCATCAGATGTCCTTCGCGTCGGGTAGCCTGCGCTACTTCTCGGTTTTCTTCGCGGTGGTCTTGGCCGTGGTGGCCTTCTTTGCCGTGGAGGCCTTCGTGGTGCTCTTCTTGGTGGTCGTCGCCTTCTTGGCCGGGGCCTTCTTGGCGGCGCTCTTGCGCTTGACCGGGCCGCGGGCCCGTTTCTCGGCCAGCAGCTCGATGGCCTTTTCCCGGGTCAGCTCCTCGATCGCGGTGCCTCGCGGGACGGTGATGTTCGTTTCCCCGTCGGTGATGTACGGTCCGAAGCGTCCGTCCTTGACCACGATGTTCTTCTCACTGGTCGGGTCGGTGCCGAATTCGGCCAGCGGCGGCACCGCGGCACGCCGGCCGCGCTGCTTGGGCTGGGCGTAGATCGCCAGCGCCTCCTCCAGGGTGATGGTGAAGATCTGCTCCTCGGATTCAATGGAACGCGAGTCGCTGCCCTTCTTCAGGTACGGGCCGAAGCGCCCGTTCTGCACCGTGATTTCCTCACCCTCGCATCGGTGCCCACCACGCGCGGCAGGCTCAGCAGCTGCAGCGCCTCCTCCAGGGTGACGGTCTCAATGCTCATTGACTTGAACAGCGAACCGGTGCGCGGCTTGATCTTAGCCGGCTTCTTCGGCGGCTTGGGCTTGCCGTTCTTGTAGTACTCCACCGGCTGGGCGGCCAGTTCCTCGGCGGTCGGCTCCGGGATCACCTCGGTGACGTAGGCCCCGTAGCGCCCGTCCTTGGCCAGGATGGTGCGCCCGGTCTGCGGATCCACCCCCAGCTCGCGTTCGGAAACCTGCGAGTTGGCGAACAGCTCCTCGGCCTTTTCCGCCGTCAGCTCATCCGGGGCCAGGTCCTCGGGCACGTTCGCGCGCTCCGGGGTGGCGTCCTCGGCCGCATCGGCGGGCAGGGCGCGTTCCAGGTAGGGGCCGAATTTGCCCACGCGCAGCACGATGTCATCGGTGATGGCAATGGAGTTGATGGCCCGGGCGTCAATGTCCCCCAGGTTTTCCACCACGTGCTTCAGCCCGCTGGCCGCGTCGCTGCCGAAGTAGAACAGGTTCAGCCAGTCGCTGCGGGCGCGCTGGCCCTTGGCGATCTCGTCCAGGTCATCTTCCAGCCGGGCGGTGAAGTCGTAGTCCACGTACTGGGCGAAGTGCTCCTCCAGCAGGCGGATCACCGAGAAAGCGATCCAGCTGGGCACCAGGGCGCCGCCGCGCTTGGTGACGTAGCCACGGTCCATGATGGTGGAAATGGTCGGCGCGTAGGTGGAGGGGCGCCCGATCTCCCGCTTTTCCAGTTCCGCCACGATCGAGGCTTCGGTGTAGCGGGCCGGCGGGGTGGTTTCGTGGCCCAGGGCCTCCAGTTCGGTGCCGTTCAGCCCGTCCCCGACCTTCAGCTGCGGCAGGCGGGCCTCGGCGGACTCGCTGGCCTCGGCCTCCCGGGTGGTGTCCTTGCCCTCCTCGTAGGC
Source organism: Arthrobacter sp. JCM 19049 (assembly GCF_001310435.1). Taxonomy (NCBI): domain Bacteria; kingdom Bacillati; phylum Actinomycetota; class Actinomycetes; order Micrococcales; family Micrococcaceae; genus Arthrobacter; species Arthrobacter sp. JCM 19049. The sequence continues at coordinate 4,099 of NZ_BAXF01000100.1, forward strand.
GGCCAGGAAGCCGCGGAAGGTGATCACTGTGCCGGAGGCGGAGAACTCGGCCACCCGCTGGTCGCTGGCGGTGCCGGCCAGCTTGATGGTGGCGGTAAAGCCTTCGCGTCGGACATCTGGGAGGCGACGGTGCGCTTCCAGATCAGCTCGTACAGGGTGTACTCGTCCTTGCTCAGCGAGGCGCGCACATCCCTGGGCCGGCGGAACATGTCACCGGCCGGGCGGATGGCTTCGTGGGCCTCCTGCGCGGCGTCGGTCTTGGCCTTGTAGACGCGGGGACGCTCGGGCACGGAGTCCGCGCCGTACAGTTCGGTGGCCTGGGTGCGGGCCGCGTGCACGGCCTCGTTGGAGAGGAACACCGAGTCGGTACGCATATAGGTGATGTAGCCGTTTTCGTACAGGCGCTGGGCGACCTGCATGGTGATCCGCGAGCTCCAGCGCAGCTTGCGCGAGGCTTCCTGCTGCAGCGTGGAGGTGGTGAACGGTGCGGCCGGGCGGCGGGTGTAGGGCTTGTCCTCCACCGAGGTGACCTTGAAATCGGCCTCGGCCAGGTTTTCCACCAGCGAGCGGGCGGCCGCCTCGTCAAGGTGGGTCACCGCGCTGCGCGAGCTCTTGAGCTGCCCACGGTCATCGAAGTCGCGGCCGGAGGCCACGCGGGCCCCGTCCACGGAGGAAAGCTTGGCCGCAAAGGATTCGGCGTTGCCGGTGGCGAAGACGCCCTTGATGTCCCAGTAGCCGGCGGAGATGAACGCCATGCGTTCGCGTTCACGCTCCACCACGAGACGGGTGGCCACCGACTGAACACGGCCGGCGGAGAGCCCGCGGGCGATCTTGCGCCAGAGCACCGGGGAAATTTCATAGCCGTAGAGGCGGTCCAGCACGCGCCGGGTCTCCTGCGCGTCCACCAGGTCGGTGTCCAGTTCGCGCATGTTGCCCAGGCGCGTTCGATGCCCTCCTTGGTGATCTCGGTGAAGGCCAGGCGGCGCACCGGCACCTTGGGCTTGAGCACCTGCAGCAGGTGCCACGCGATGGCTTCGCCCTCGCGGTCCGCATCTGTGGCCAGGTAGAGCTCGTCGGCTTCCTTCAGCTTGGCCTTCAGCTCGGAGACGCGCTTCTTCTTGTCCGGGTACACCACGTAGTAGGGCTCGAAGTCGTTGTCCAGGTCGACCGCAAACTTGCCCACCGAGGTCTTCTTCAGCTCGGTCGGCAGTTCCGAGGGCTGGGGAAGGTCACGGATGTGCCCCACCGAGGCGTCCACGTCGAAGCCTTCGCCCAGGTACTTGGCAATCGACTTCACTTTGGCAGGGGACTCGACGATGACGAGCTTCTTACCGGTTTTTTCCTTGGCCTTCGGGGGCACGGCTCTCCTTCACACGGTGTCGGCAACAACCCGACCCCGAAACTATCAGACCCGCTGTCGTTGTCGCCAAGATGCATCCATGGCTCCAGTGCTGAGCCACGATTCCCGATGATCATACATCGGGCAGCAGCCTGTCCTTGCTACGCCCCGGCCGGGGAAGGATGCGGGTACTCGGGCAACAACGATACCAAGTAGAACATCCGGGTGGAGTGGATACTGCGCTCCTCGGCTGTGGCCATGGCCTCATATTCGTAGATCAGGTCCATCAGCCAGCGGTTAAATTCCTTCTGCTTGTCCTCCGGGAGGAACACCAGCCCGCTGCTGAGCAGCGGTGGGCGGTCCGCGGGGGGCCACGATGCCGGCCTTGGCCTCGGCCTCGCGGCGGGCCACCTCGCGTTCAGCCGGGTGCGGAAGTTGTTCAGCTGCACGTTCAGGTAGGCGGTCTTGGCGTTGGCCGAACCGTCGTGGGTGTTCAGCTCCAGGCGTTCACCGGCCGCCTTCCACCGGCGTTCGCGCGCATCACCCTCATTGGCGGCGCGCACCACGTATCCGTACTTCTCCAGCGCCCGCAGGTGGTAGCTCATCGCACTGGGGGTCAGCGAGCACAAGGTGGCCAGCTCGGTGGCGGTGCGTGTGGCCTGGGAGGCAAAGAGTTCGTCGAGCACGATGAGCCGGGCGTCGTGGGCCAGCGCGCGAATCGCCTGGGGTCGGTGATGGACACCAGTTTCGGGTCCGGCGCGGCCCCAGGGGCCTGGTGCTCGTCAGGCCTCTCGGATGTGTTCTGTGTCATACCGGAAAACTTTAGTCCTTGTTTCACACTTTGCGAAGAAAGCCATGCCGGATTAAGCGTTCCACCCCGTCACGCAGGCGATCGGCGAAGGATTCATCCCCCTCCCCGATCAGCGCGTCCAACGAATTGACCAGCTGGTCCACGCTCAGTTCCCCGTCACTGGCGGACACGAACCCGGCCTGGGCGGTGTCCAGCACCTCGCTGCGGCGCAGCCCCGCGCCCTGGCGCAGCAGGATCACCCCGGGATGTTCGG
>NZ_BAXF01000101.1:0-6494 GCF_001310435.1 Arthrobacter sp. JCM 19049
GCCTTCGGAGCGCTGGTGGAAGTCAGGTACTTGCCGGAGACCCAACCCGTTTTTGACGCATATTTCACCTGCTCCCAGGTGCCGCTCTTCTTTAGGACGGTCAGCGTGACGCCTGTAGGAATCACCAGAAGCGACTTGGATGAGGCCGTTGGTTTTTGGCGCAGGTTGAGGTTGGTAGTGGTCTTCTTCTTGATCGTTGCCTTGGCTGTGGCAACGCTGGCAGATGCGACAGGAGAAGCCAGCGCTGCCGCTGCGACGGGACCTGCCGTAGCGGCGGGCAGGGCTCCACCGACGACAACGGACAGGGCAAGCAGCAGCGCTGTGCCGCGTAGTGTGCGAGCCATCTATTCAACTTTCACCCGGGGCTGCTCTGCGCCCCGGGTGCCTCAGTACAGCCGGTCGCCAGTCTTGCCTAGCATTCCAAAAGATTGCGCATGCCCTTCGAGCACGGCGCGAGGAAGGGCGACGAGCAGATTCGAAATGTCACGGCTGCTTAATTTTATGTCAGGTTCGTCATAAGAAAGTACACATTTTCTGTTTAGTGCAGCTCGCCCAGTAAATCGCCAAGTGGCGCGGCAAGAATTGTCGCTTGCTTAGTCGGCGGAGGCTCGCTGTTCGTCCCATTTCTCCACCGGAATGCGGCGAATGCTCATGATGTCGCCGATGGAACACCACTGGGCGCCACCCAATCGCGCCACCGGATTCAGCAGCTGGGCATCCGGGCGCTGCTGGTCATTACAGACGTTGTCATCCACCGCAACATGCACGACCTCGCCGAGCACCAGGAAGGAATCGCCCACCTCAATGATTTGCTCCAGTTCGCACTCCAGTGCGGCAGGGGAACCAGCCACGCGTGGGGACTTCACACGAAAGCCAGGCTCGGATTCGAGAGCTATTTCCGCGAATTCACTGCGGCCGGGCTCGAACTCGGTGGCGCTGGCGTTGATTTCCTCGACATGGTGACGAGAGGCGAAGCAAATGGTGAATTGGCCTGTCTGTTCAATGTTCCGTAGCGTGTCTTTTCGCCCCACTGAGGTGAACTGAACAATGGGTGGATTCGCACTGGCAAGCGTGAAGAAGGAATGCGGCGCAAGATTCGGCGTCCCGCGCTGATCCACGGTTGACACCCAGGCAATCGGGCGGGGAATGATGAGATTCTTCAACAGGTGGTAGACATCCGCAGCAGCAACTTGCTGCGGATCCGTTTCGATGCGCATGCCAACCAGCTCACCAGATTTCCCTGCGCATTTCCATCAGCGCCTTTGGCCTGGATGCGAAACCATTTTCTATGCTGGTGCCATGACTGAGCTTTTTGCCGATGACTCCCGCTCCAATCGGGAACGAATGCTTGCCGGTGACCCATACATCGCGGACGCCGAATTGGCGCAACTATCGCAGCAAGCGTTGTCCCGAACCTACGAATACGAGCGGGCCTACCTTGAGGATCCGGCGAGCGCCCGCCGCATCCTGGAAAACCTGATCGGCGAACTGGGAACCGGGGTCGATATTCGCCCACCCTTGCGAGTCGATTACGGAAGCAATATCAGCATCGGTGAAGGCACGTTCATCAACTTCAATTTCACGGCCCTTGACGTCGCACCCATCAAGATCGGCGCCGATTGCCAGATCGGCCCGAACGTCCAACTGCTCACCCCCACTCATCCACTGGATCCGGAAGAGCGTCGCAGCAAGATCGAGTCCGCGCAGCCCATCACACTCGGGATAATGTGTGGCTCGGCGGGGGCGTCGTCATCGTCCCCGGAGTCAGCATCGGACACAACTCGGTCATCGGTGCCGGCGCGGTGGTTACCCGTGACATTCCCGCAGGTTGTGGCCGCAGGCAATCCTGCTCGGGTCATCAAACAGCTTGCATGAGCGGCAATCAGCGGTGTCGCGCCCGGCGCACGAAGAGGAGGATGACGCTAAGCAGCATGGCCGTGGCCAGCGTGCCCAACCCGAGATAGACGTGGTGAAGCTGGAGTAGCTGCTCGCGGCCGACGGCCCAAAGGTTGTTCGGGGACCGCAGGTCCTCGGCGGACGAGGAGAAGCTGGCAGCCACCGACAACACTGCGGGCATGATCCATTGCACCAGTAGCGCGGCGCACCACAGCAATAGGGCACTACCCCGGGCAAATCCCAGGTAGCCCAAGGCGATGCCCAGCATTATGGGCCCGAGGAAGTCCAAGTGTGTTTGCACCGCGTCCACTGCCAGAACTTCGCCGAGCCAGTACCCCGGCATCAGGCTCAACACCGCCAGGGCTATGGAGAACCCGCCCAAGGGTGCCAAGGACAGTCCGGCATGGAGGACTAATACGCCCACCACCATCGACAGTGTCAGTCCGAGATGCACGCCCAGCTGCTCCACGTCGAGCGCCGCGGCGCGAAGCACCGTCCAGGATTGGTAGATGGCCGCCGTCCATCCCGTCAGCAGTCCAAGGCCACAGAGTACCGCGCACCGTCCACGCCGGTAGGCAAGCAGCCGGGTGCCCAGGCCGGTCAGCAGCGCCGAGGCGCCGCCCATGAGGAAAAGAAGGTGGGGCTTCTTGCTCGCAAGGGGAAGCAGGCTCGTGGCCGCCTCTTGCCCCGCTGTGGCTTGGATTCCAGGTTCGGCCGTCAGCCAGGGAAGCAAGGCCAGCACAACGGCGGCTATTCCCAGCAACCACTGCACCCACCAAACGGTCAGGGCCGAGCGGACGGCGGAGACGAAACGTGAAGTAGTTCGAGGGCTCACACTGCAATTCTCCCAAAACCGGCCAGCGAATCGGTGAGTCCCGCGCGGGTCAAGGATTTGCGGGGCCGACAGGTGGGTTGGGGAAGGACCGGGGAGACATGGGCCAAGAGCATCAATATTGCCGCGTCCGGAATAGCTACGGGCAACCGCTGAACATGCAGATGGTCCGAAACGCTTCGCTCTGCCACGAAGCCTTTCGGACCATCTGTAGTGTTTCTGCTGACCCGGTTCGGCTGGTAAGCGTCCTCTGCACCCTGAACATGAATATGCTTGGTTCGCGTTCCGGTGGGTCATCGGCCCCGCTGGCGGTAGCCTCGGTTGCCTGTTCTGGTTCTAGTAAATACGCATTCGACAGACTGAGCAATAGGCACATTAATCGTTGATCAATCTGATCAAGCGACGACGAGTCGCCTGTCGATTCCTGGTCATTCTGCCGAAAAAGCTAGTGGATGTGACTTGCGACATATCTGATTGGACGCGAAACCCCCTTGACCCTGACGTTGCGTCAACCTTTAGCGTTGTGGGCATGCAAGCCAATTCCTCCCGCCCAGTCGAGCGCTACTCGATCCAACAGGCCGCCAAGCCGCGTCGGTCACCAGCCGCACCCTGCGGCACTATGACCACATCGGGCTGCTTGAGCCGGTTGAGGTTTCCACCGCCGGATACCGCCTCTACGACCAGGCATCGATCGTGCGGCTGCAACGGATTCTGCTGCTGCGCAACATGGGCATGGAGCTCAAGGCCATCGGCGCCATCCTGAATCAGGAGCAGGACCAGATTGCGGCACTCACCGAACACATTGAGGTATTGAAAGGACAGCGCGCGGCCTTGGATCGGCAATTGGAAACCCTGCAGAAAACCATTGAAAGGCTCAACCGAGGAGAGAGCATGGACTTAAATGAATCCTTCGAAGGAATCAACGAACAATACCGGAAGGAGGTCATCGAGCGCTGGGGTGAAGAGAGCTACACCGCTTCTGACCGCTGGTGGAAAGCCCTGTCCGCAGACGAGCGGGGAGATTTCATGGCGCAGTCCAAGGCCCTGATCGCGGCGTGGACCAATGCCGGGACACGGGGCCTGAGCCCCGATTCGGCCGAGGCCCAGCAGCTGGCGGCAGAACACGTGCGGTGGCTGCGTGGCATTCCCGGCACCCCGGGCCACGGGAGTGACGACCCCAGCGTCCTACACCGGTACGTGCGCAACCTCGCGGAAATGTACGTGGCGGATCAGCGCTTTGGCGATACCTACGGGGGCCAGGCGCAGTTTGTGCACGATGCCTGATCCACCATCTCGACCAGCAGTAGCCCCGACCGGGCACCGGTCAATCCCCGGTGCCGGAAGGGTTCTCACTTGGTTTCGCGGGCGATGTCCTCCCGCGCCTCCGCGTAACGCCGTTGAATGTAGTTCTCCAGCTCCACACGCTCCACCCGCCACATCCCGCGTCCACCGATCTGGATCGCCGGCAGCTCTCCGCTTTTGACCAGGGCACGCACCTGGGGCAGCTTCACATTCAACTCTTCGGCAACATCTTCGAGGCGTAGGAATCTCATAACCAACACGTTACGTCCATTAGCTGACTTTGGGTTCGATTTATTGCGGTTTTGTGGATAACCGTGCGTTTCGGTTAGACGAGAGGAACTTCCGGGCAGCCGACACATTACCGGTCATACCGTGCAACACGCTTGGGGGTGGCTGATCATTTTGACTAGTATTTCACGAAGGCAACCCGCCTGATTGTTCGATTTGACGCTACCGCGCAGGAGAGACCCCATGATCCCGGAGACGTATCAGCTCGATGAAACCGACCGGCGGATCCTGCTGGCGCTGGACAATGATCCCCGGGTGCCGATCATGATGTTGGCCCAGCAGTTGGGCCTGGCCCGCGGAACCGTGCAGACCCGACTGGAGCGCCTGGCGCACTCCGGCGCCTGCGCCCTAACACTGCACGCATTCGTCCGGCCGCACTGGGGCGTGGGGTCTCCGCTGTGGTCAGCGCCGAGCTGGATCAGGCGCGGCTGGATGAATCGATTGAGGCCCTGCGCCAGATTCCCGAGGTATTGGAGTGTGTGGCTCCGGCCGGGGACACCGACCTGCTGATCCGGGTGGCCGCCAAGGACCCGGATGACCTTTACCGCGTCAGCGAGGTCATCCGGCTGTGCCCGGGCATCACCCGCACCTCGACCTCGATGATCCTGCGCGACGTGATCCCCTACCGCACCACCGCCATGCTCAAGCACGACACCGCCACCAGGTAGCCGCGAGCCTTCCGGCTGCCTGCCGGGCCTAGTTCACCGCAGCTTCTTCAGGCACATCCGCCCGCAATTCGCTGATGCGCCGGCGCAGGTGCCCGGTATGCTGTTGGATTGTTTCTTCCCGGTCATCAAGCTGAACCATCACGTGTGCCCCCACCGTCAGCGTCAGCAGCTCATCGGCCACCGTTGACGGGTCCCACCGGCTGTGCAGCTGCCCGAGGCTCACCGCCTGGTGCAGGTACATCACGGCCAGGTTGCGCCAGGGACTGAGGTTGCGCAGGAATGCCTTGCTCAGTTCCAGGTTGCCAATGGACTGCTCCCAAAAGGTCAGCAGCACCCGGGCCAGTTCCTTGTTGTCCTGCCGGTCGGGCAGGGTCTGCTCGAAGATCGCCGAGACCGCGTCCATTCCCTGCAGCCCGGAGACGGTGCGCTGCAGACGCTCAACCAGGACCGCGGTGGCGTACTGGCTGGTGGCCATCAGGATCTCGTCCTTGCCCTCGAAGTATCGTTTGAGGGCGCCATTGGCGTACCCGGCGGCCGCCGCGATCTCGCGCATGGTCGCCGCCCGGAAGCCGCCGTCGATGATCAGCTTTTTGGTGGCCAGCACGATTTCCAGGCGCCGCTGATCATGGTCGATAATTTTCGGCACCAAGTACCTCCTCGGACTGAAGTTCAGCGTCGGGGTTTCCAGCTGGGAATTTCATGAGTGCAGTCCTCGTTCCCAGGGAACCTGTGATAGCGGGCCACACCAGCTTACTGAGCGTTGGGGTTAACTACCAGATTTTACCGGCTGCATCTTGGGTCCGGCCAACAGTGTCCGATTGCTGAGCACGCAAACCAAGCTGAGCACGCACAGCACCCCCAACAGGAGGATGAAATACAGCGGGTCGGCGAACAGCCGCCACAGTGAGAGCAGCGTGGGAATTAGGAAGCCGATGTAGCACACCGAGTAAAACCGTCCAGTCAGCTTGCCCACCTCGCCGGGACCGGCCAACGCCAGCACCTGGCCCAGCCCACCCAGCAGCAGGATCCCGTTCGCGCAGCCGGCCAGCACCGAGGCCACCAGGCCCAGGGCGGTGGAACCGGTCAACGCCACGGGGATCATCACCAGGTAGGTGGTGATCGCGGTCAGCAGTCCAATGACCAGCAGCCTTGCCGTTCCCGGCCGGTCCCAGCGCCGGGCAAAGGGCTGGATCAGGGCCCCCAGGCCCATGGTGACCGCCACGGTGATGGTGGAGAACAACAGGCTCGCCCCGGCACCCCTACCGGTCAGCGCCGGGACCACCGCGAAGCCGCTGGTGGCCAGGCCAAAGACCCAGGGGGCCATGGGCAGTACCAGGCGGTTGAAGATCTTCAGGCCCTGCGCGCTGGTGCCCTGCACCGCCTGCTGCACCGGTTCCCGCCGGGGAGTGCCGGGTTGGAAGGCAATGAGCACCAGCCAGGCTGCGGCCGTGATCGCGTGCACCAGGTAGGCCAGTTCCGGGTTCCAGGTCGCCCCACCAGGCACCGGA
>NZ_BAXF01000102.1:0-6496 GCF_001310435.1 Arthrobacter sp. JCM 19049
CACCCGGGCCATGGAGCGCAGCGTGCGGCTCACCCCGGCTTCGGCGAAGCCGCGTTCCATGGAGACCATCACCGCCTTGGCCCCGGCGGCGCTGCGCTGGGGCTCGCTGACCTTCAGTTCCTCTTCATTGATGTCCTGGGTGGGGGCCGGACGGTGCAAGGGGTTCCTCCATGATATGGGTGCGGGCGGTACTGCTGGTGCGGGTGTCGGTCAGCTTCCGGTGACGCGTTCGGGATGGGTGTACAGGTTGACGCTGCTGCCCCGGGAGAAGGCGGCGAGGGTCAGTCCGGTGTCCTCGGCCAGCCCCACCGCCAGGGAGGAGGGGGCGCTGACCGCGGTGAGCGTGGGGATGCCGGCCATGGCGGCCTTTTGCACCAGTTCGAAGGAGGCCCGCCCGGAGACCTGCAGCACGGTGTCCTGCAGGGCCAGCTTGCCGGCGCGCACGGCGGCGCCCAGCACCTTGTCCACCGCGTTGTGCCGCCCCACGTCCTCGCGCAGCACCAGCAGCTTCCCGTCGGTGGAGAACAATCCGGCGGCGTGCACGCCCCCGGTGTGGCTGAACAGCTTCTGGGATTCGCGCAGGGTGTCGGGCATGGCCAGCAGCACCTCCAGCTGCACCTTCCCGTCCTGCGGGCCAATGCGGAACGCGGACTTCTTGCGCACCTCGTCTATGGAGTTGGTGCCGCAGATCCCGCACGCCGAGCTGGTGACCACGTTGCGCATGGCGGCCAGTTCGGGCGGGTGCGCTCCGGGCCCGAGCTGCACCTCGATGACGTTGTAGGTCTGATTGCCCTCGCGTCGGTGCCGGCGCAGTAGCGCATTGAGCTGAGCTGTTCGCTGCCTCTGATGATGCCCTCGGCCAGCAGGAACCCGGCCACCAGGTCGAAGTCGTCCCCCGGGGTGCGCATGGAGGTCGTGTAGGCGGTGGCGCCGAACCGGATTTCCAGGGGTTCCTCCCCGGCCAGCTTCTCCTCGCGTACCTTTCGGGCACCGTCAAGGGTGGCGCGGATGACGCGCCGACGCACGATTTTGCGTCCCATGACTGTGCTCCTTTGCTGCAGACCAGACCGGGGTTCGAGGTTCGGGCTCGGGCAGAACCCCTGCCCCTAAGTTAACCCACCGGCTTCGTTGACACGGCCCGGAACCGCAAAGTATTACGGGCGGGCAGGAAACCGGTACCCACAGACGGGCCGGTGGCTTGAGAAGCTCAGCGTATCAAGGGCCGCGCCCCGGGGCGTAGCCGGTGCCGGCCGGGGCGCTCAGCGGGTGCGGGAGCCATGCTGGATGTCCGCTGTGTCTTGTCACCCCCGTCTTCTGGTCCCCTGACGGCGGCGGTAGCCTCAACGACACATGGTGAGAACGCCGGACCCGCACCGAGGAGTCCGCCACCACGAGGTTCTGGCCGATTCGTGTCGGAGAAAGGCGTGCTTTTTCCAAAGAACTGCCACCTGAGTCGGTGTTGCCCGTTTCACCCGAACCCCTCTTCAAGGAGTATCAGCCATGTCCACGAATCATCCAACAACTAGTCGCTCACGCGCCGCCGTGCAGGTCGCCGCACTGGTGGTCGGCGTGGTGTTCCTGCTGGTCGGCATCCTGGGTTTCATCCCGGGAGTAACCACGAACTACGATGCCCTCTCCGGCGCCGGCCACCATTCGGAGGCGAAGCTGCTGGGCATCTTCCAGGTCTCCTACCTGCACAACGCGGTCCACCTGCTGTTCGGCATCGCCGGCCTGGTGATGGCCCGCAGCATCGGGGCGGCCAAGGGATACCTGATCGGCGGCGGCATCATCTACCTGCTGCTGTGGATCTACGGTCTGATCATTGACTTTGACAGCACCGCCAACTTCATTCCGCTCAACGACGCGGACAACTGGCTGCACCTGGTGCTGGGCGTGGGCATGGTGGCCCTGGGCCTGGTGCTCTCGCGCGGCCAGCACCGCATCGAATACCACTAGCCGGCCGCCCAAAAGGCGCTAACCGGTCATGGCAGTGCCCGGGGAACTCATCATTCCCCGGGCACTGCCATGTTCCCCCAGTGTTCGCAGCTGCTGGCGGGACTTGCCGCCTGGGCTGGCGGGGTGGCCGCTAGGCCGTGCGCGGCGGGAACTTGCGGTATTTGCGCACGTGGTTGACGGCGTTCAGCAGCAGGTAGAGCTTGCGCCGCGGGTTCTTCTCGGCCCGGTACTTCAGCGGATTGGAGACCTTGCCGGCCTTTAGCAGCGCGGCGGCCTTCCGGCCGGTCGGGGTGTCCAGGTAGCGGCGCAGCAGGGCGTGGGGCAACACCGTGAACAGGCGCTCCTCCCGCAGCTGGGCCATCCCGTCCTGAAGCACCACCGCCGGTTGCCGGCGCACGTCGAAAGCGTCGTACTGGGGGCCGAGGAACTCATTGACATAGAACCGGGCCGGGTTAATGCCCGCGGCGGTGAGGTAGAAGTGGTTGCGACCGAGTCGCGGGTTGATCTCGAAGAACTTGACCTGCCCGTCACGGTGGTCGTATTTCGCGTCGATCATCGCCACCCCGTGCCAGCCGATCTCCCGCAGCATCCGGGCCCCGGCCTCGGCGACCTCACGGTGCCGTCCGGTGACAATCGCCGCCGAGTTGCCCAGCACCAACGGGGCGTGCTCCTCGATCACCACTTCCCCGTACCCGGCAAAGACGACCTCGGTGCCCGAGTCCGACTCAGCGGCGAAGTAGGTGCACAGGCGCATGGCGTCATCCCCGCCGGGAATGTACTCCTGCAGGATGTAGCCGAGTCGTAGCCGCTGGCGTCGATGCGCGAGAGCAGGTCGGTGAGCTGCTGGAAGTCCTTGAGCGTGTGGATCTTCTGCTTGCCGGCGAACTTCGCGGCAATCCAGTCCCCGGAACTGGAGGGCTTGCCGATCAAAGGGAAGTTCAGGCCCTCCACCACGGTGGCCACCGCGTTGCCCGGACGGTAGACCCGGGTGCGCGGGTGCGGCACGCCGAGCCGTTCGGCCAGTGCATAGAAGTTCTCCTTCAGCGCCGCCTGTTCAATGACCTCAAGTTCCGGATACGGGATCACGTAGTGGGCCGAGAGCTCCTCGCGGTGCCGGGCGATCAGCATGACGTGGTAGTCCAGGGACCCGAAGAGCAGCAGCGGCCGCTCGCCCTCGCCGGCCAGTTCCTCCGCGAGCTCGCGCAGCGCCTGGGTTACCCGGGCCTCATCCGCCATGGAGCCGATGGGACGCAACTCGATGGCCACCGAATGCTCGATGACCCCGTTGCCGGCGGCGGGCATGACCACCGAACGCACCCCGTAGGCCTCATGGAATTCCCGGGCCAGGGTGTAGGTGCCGATGTCCCCGCCGAGGATGACCGGGACGAAGGGCTGGGCGGGGTCAATCGAGGTGGATGGGTTGGCCATAGTCTCTGCTTCCTTGCCTACTTCTTCGCGCGCCAGGTCATGTACTTGTCAAAGGCCCAGGCCAGCGGCTTGTTCAGCGCCAGGTCCCATTCCCCGGTGGTCTGGATGATGTCACATCCGGTGTTGGTCTTGAACTTGGTCAACCCCGCCAGGTGGTGGCCGGCCTCCAGGGTGGGGCTCACCCCGCCCTGGTCCAGGTAGCGGCTGCCGGCGGCGATGGAGTCGGCGATCATCCGTTCCATGATGGCCTTGGGGGCAAAGAGCTTGCGCTGTTCGGAGGACGAGGCGCCGTAGATGTACCAGGACAGGTTGGCGGAGCGGATCACGATGGAGGCGGCCAGGTCGGTGCCTCGTGGCTGGCCAGATACAGCGTGCAGGAGCCGGGCACCGCCCGATTCAGCGCCAGGTACATGTTCTTGAAGTAGGACAGCGGACGGCCGGTGAACTCGTTGCGGTCCGCGGTATGCCGGTACAGGGCATGGAAGCGGTTCATGTCCTCCAGTCCGCCAACCTCCACCTCCAGCGGTCCGCGCAGGGCCTTGCGGGCCTCGTTGCGGGTGGTGGAGGAATATTTGGCGCGCACCCCGTCCGCGTCCAGCGGCTGGTCCTGCTCATCATGCAGTCGATGCGGGCCACGTATTCGGGTTGCCCGGCGGCGAAGTCCATGCCGGTGTCCTGCTTGGCGAAGCCCATGGCCTGCAGCTCGCTGAGAACCGCCTCGGCGGTGGCGCAGGTGTGCTTGGGCTCCAGGTCCGCCAGCGTGTGCATGCCCTCCTTGCCCAGCGCCTTGCGCACGGCGGCCGGTGCCCAGGAACGCACCATCAGCCGGGGCCCAGCCGCAGCTGGAAGGCCCCGTGGGCCTTGAGGTAGTCCACCAGCGGGGACAGCACCTGGCGCGGGGCGTAGGTGGAAAAGTCGATGACCGGGCCATCTGGAATGTAGGCCAGGGTCTTGCGCACCACCGGCAGCCCGCGGTGCAGCACCAGCGCGGCGCCCACCAGCTCATCCGCGGCGAACCAGCCAGGGACTCGCCCCGCCATTCGCCCTTCACCTGGCCCATTCGGGCCGCTGCAGGAAGCTGACCTGGCTGGTGCGCTCCAGGAAGGCGGTGTGTTCGGCGGTGGAAATCGGGCGCAGATGAAGATCTATCGTGCTCACACGCCCCAGCTTACAGTGCACGCCCTGCGATTCCCGGCAGCCCGGCGCCGCCCAGAACGCCGGGTAGGCCACACTGTTTCCGGGCTTCGGGGGTGAACGCCGGCCCGGGTTTGCACCTGCGGTTAGCGACGCAGGTTCGGCACGAAGCGGGCCAGCGGGCCCAGGAAGTTATCCAGTTCGGCCGAGCGGATCATGCGCAGCAGCAGCAGGTAGACCACCAGCATCACCACGCCACCACGGCCAGGGTCAGGAACGCGGCCGGGATGGAGGACCAGGCAAAGCCCCAGCTGTAGCCGCCCATGATGCCCAACGCCACGGCGCCAACCACCCCGGAGACCACGGCCATCGCCCCGATGCGGATATAGGTGTCCAGCACGTGCACTATACCGTAGTCCCCATAGCGGCGCACCAGCAGGAAGTGGGCGATGATGGCCGAGATGATGTTGGTGACCCCGTAGATCAGGGCCACCGCAGCGGTGATCTGCACGGCCGGCAGCGTCACGGTGGCGGTGAAGGCCAGCGCCACGCCCAGGGCCGCGATGATGCTTTGGATGATCATCGGGGTCTTGGTGTCCTCGTCGGCGAAGAACACGCGCAGCATGAAGAAGTGCGCGGACTTGAACGGCAGGCCCAGCGCGGTCAGCAGCAGCAGCTGGCCGATGGCCGCGCCTTGCAGCATCGCGGTGGAGGAGCTACCGGCGAACAGCCGGCCCAGCGGGCCGGCCAGCACGATGAAGGCGACGGTGGCGAACACCACCGGCACCGCGGAGGTGCGCAGCCCCTTGGACAGCAGCGGCCCGATCTCCTCGGTACGCTGCTCTTGGAAGGACTTGGTGAACTCGTTGAAGTAGATGGTGGCCAGGGCCAGCACGAACACCGAATGCGGCAGCACGGTGATCAGCTGGGTGGTGTTCAACGCGTATTCGCCGGGCACCGAGGCGCCCCCGTTGGGCATGGCCAGGCGCGCCGGGTGGCGGCGGAGACGAAGCGGGAGTTGACCAGCGAGGCGATGTTGCCCACCGTCATCGAGCCCAACGTCCAGATCGCGATCTTGCCCACGTGGCGCAGACCCATGCCGCGCCAGGCGAAGTCCGGGCGCAGCTTCAGGCCCAGGTTGCGCAGCGGCCAGAACAGCACCACCGCCTGCAGCGCGATGCCCAGGGTGGAGCCGCCGGCCAGCAGCACGGTCTTGGCCGCACTCCAGTTCTCCAGCTGGTTCGCATCCCCGCCGTACGCTCCGAACAGGGCGATGAAGGCACCGATCACCCCGATCTGCACCACGTTGTTCACCACCGGGGCCCACATGAACGCCGCAAAGCGCCCGTGCGCGTTGAGCACCTGGCCCACCACAGCGTAGACCCCGTAGAAGAAGATCTGCGGCAGGCACCAGAAGGCGAACGTGGTGCCCAGGGCCAGCATGGCCGGGGTCCACCCCAGGGTGAGCACCTTGATCAGCGGCCCGGCCATCAGGGTGAGCAGCACTGTTGCGGCGCCGACCACCACGATGGTCAGGGTCAGCAGCTTGGAGGTGTAGGAGCGCCCGTTGTCGCTGTTCTTCGAGGCCTTGATCAGCTGCGGCACCAGCACCACGTTGAAGATGCCGCCGGCCAGCAGCATGAAGATGATGGTGGGGATGACGTTGGCTTTTTCGAAGATGTCGGCCATGGTGGTCGACGAGCCGATCGCCACCGCCAGCAACGCGGTGCGCAGGAACCCGAGCACGCGCGAGACGATGGTCCCGGAGGTCATCAGCGCATAGACCTTCGAGGAGTGCTCCCGCTTCACGCTGGCGGCAGGGGGCACCGCCTCCTGGGGGGCCTGCGTGGCCACCGCCTCGGTCTGCGGGTCCTCGATCCGGGTGTTCTCGGATCGGCTCTTGGATACCTGGGACATATTCTGGAAAGCTTCACCCTATTGTTTCGGCGCACGCCCGGCCCGGTCCCGTCCCCGGCTG
>NZ_BAXF01000103.1:0-6439 GCF_001310435.1 Arthrobacter sp. JCM 19049
GCCCGTGCTGCGCGTGGAGAGCGTGGCCGGGGAGTTGACCCCGATGAAGGAGTACCGCGACCACACCCCACCGGCTGCCGCCGACTCCATCAGGAAGGTGCCGGCCCGTCCCCCGGCCAACTGCCGGTAGAGACCGATCGGGGTCAGTGAGTCGGCCAGGATCCGCACCGAGACGGGGATGACCCGCCGCGTGGAGGCCATCGCCAGGAACTGCTGGCGGGTCGGGGAAATGCTACCTAGGGTTTTCATCAGCTTCTTTTCAACAGCTACTTGCCAACAACTACTTTTCAACCGCTTGGGGCGCCGCGGGATCTCCCGCGGCCCGCGGGAACCGTCCCTGCCGCCTTCGGCAGGGGTGCTTAGGCCGGGCGGTGGCCGACCTGCGCCGCAGCTGCCGGTCGTGAAGCACGTCGGGCCCCGGTGTGGCAGGCCGCCCCCACCTGGTCCACCTGCACCAGCAGGGCGTCCCCGTCGCAATCCAGCGCCACGGACTTGACGTACTGGGCATGGCCGGAGGTGTCCCCCTTGCGCCAGTACTCCTGGCGTGAACGGGAGAAGAACGTGACCCGCCCGGTGCTCAGGGTGCGGCGCAGGGCCTCGTCGTCCATCCAACCCAGCATCAGCACTTGGAGGGTGTCGGCCTGCTGGACGATCGCGGCCACCAGGCCGTTGGGATCGCGCTTGAGGCGGGCAGCGATCTGGGGGTCAAGCTGCGCCGCATCCGGCTGGGATTCGGCGCTGGAATTAGTAGTAGACATCCCCTCAAGCATACTTGCTGGGCCTGTGCGTCCCCACCGTGTGACAAGACTCAATGCCACTAGTTCGGGGCATTGCCTCGCAACATGTCTTTATAGGTGCTCAAGGTGCCGCACTCCATGCTAGGTTCAGAGGTAATGCACCTGGTACATGCTTCTCGACTCGCCCTGGCCGAGGCCCTGTTGGCAGCTGGCCCCTCGGCTGATACGTTGTGCGCGGCTGGGAAACCCGCCACCTTGCCGCGCACCTGGTTCTGCGCGAAAATTCGCCGCTGGGCGCCGGGGCGGTTCTCAAGCCGCTATCCGGGAAGCTCGACGCGAAGATTAAAAAGCTAGCCGACGAGGCCCAGCGCCCCGAAAGCTATGCCGGGCTGGTGCGGCGTTTCCGCACCGGGCCGAGCAAGTACTCCCCGTTCTCCATCGAGCGGGTCAGCACCGCCGCGAACATGTCCGAGTTCTTCATCCACACCGAAGACGTGCGCCGGGCACGGACCAGTGGCTCCGCGCATCCTCGATCGCGGCTACACCGAAATGCTCTGGAATGACCTCACCCGCCGCGCCCGCATGTACTACCGCCACTGCCCCGTCGGCGTCATCCTGGCCCGGCCGGACGGCAAACGCTATGTGGCCAAGAAGGCGGCCAACCCGGTGACGATCACCGGCCCCGTCACGGAGCTGATCATGCACGCTTCCGGTCGCATCGACAGCGCGCTTGTTACCTTTGAGGGCAGCGACGAATCAATCAAGGCGCTGAAGAAGACGAAGCTGGGTTTCTAGCCTCCCCTGGCTTCAGTGCCGCGCGTTGACGCAGTTGCATTCGATGGCGTTTGCTGCCTTAGCGGCAGCAGTAGTTTTCCCCAGTTATTGCCGCGCCCTCCCAAAGCTGACCGTTCCGGTCTAGGATGTCGAACAATCGTGACGGCATTCGAAGGGCAACGGAGGTTCGAAATGTCTAGCCGATCCCGCGCACTTGCGCTATTCGCCGTTCCCCTAGCATTCTCGTTCGCGCTTACCTCCTGCCAAGACGGCAACGACCCGGCAGCAACAACTTCACCGTCCGAGTCACCCGCCGCCGCTTCGCCCACAGCCTCACCGTCGCCGACAAAATCACAGCCACCGAAGCCAGTGCCAGCAAGCGCGGAAGGACCGGCGAAAAACATCCCGGTACCCGAGATGCCTCCTGCAGCAGCTGCCAACGATGATGTTGGAGCCGCACGCTTTCTAGAACACTACTTCGAGCTAATGAATTACACACTCGAGACATACGATACGAAACCAATTGAGCGTATAACTTCTCGTTCTTGTCTTCCATGTGGTCAGGGGTTCATCGATCCTATTCGCTTCAATAAGCAGGAAGGCAATTGGCAGGTTGGTGGGAAGAACCATGTAAGAGTAACTGGAGTCAATTTGAAAGAGACCGATGAAGCGCTGGTTTCGTTTACTCTTGAAGTCGACGCACAGAAAATATACTCAGCACCTAATAAAGTTTTGGAGTCTTCTCCGGCCATTCCAGCAGGGATACACGGCGTCGCCGTATTGAAACGCGACTCGGAAAATCCACCTTGGAAGCTAAACGATATAAATATGAAGGTCGGGGATTGAAGTGTTCAACGCTTTTGTTTTCTCGGTCCTTGCTGTATTCATACTAGGTGCTCCGTCTGCAGACGCGATCGTCCGCGAGTCGCCCGCTAGCCTGGAACCATGTGTTCTATCTACTCAGATGCACGATTATTTTGCAAAAATCAGGAAGAAAAAGTGTCCCGGTTTAGAAGACGTAAAGTCGTTCAACCAGATCCCCCACGTCGATCAAAGGCTTGCCAAGTTCCCGCGGAACGATAACACGCAGAAGTTCCGGGTCGAATACATCGATGAGTGCCCCCTGGGGTTGGAAAACCGTAATGGTTGCGATCAGAATCCGGACGAGGGGCGGTGCTCAGATGGATCAGCACCTTTTGTAAGAGTTATTAGGTTCAGTGGCGGCAACCGAGATGGGGAGCTTCTAGCACAAAATAGACTGTGTCCAGGGGATCTCCCTCAGGATCCAGTGCGGCCAGAGCAACTCGTAGAACGAATTGCCGTTACGCCTGAACAGTTCCGTAAATTTCCGATAAAACCGTCGAATCCGAACAGTGACCCTCAAAATTTTTCATTACGTAACGGCCACGCGCATTTTTGGGCTATCGCCAATACGCAAACGTTCGAAACGGAGATCAATGGCACCTCGGTCGAAGTACGCGCCATTCCCATTGAATGGCGTTGGAACTACGGGGATGGCTCAACGCGAAGTTTTGATTATCCAGGGAACGCGGCCCCAGAACACACTCTCCATCACCAAACGCCAACTAGCCATTCCTATGACAAAACCGGATTCTTCGATGTTAATCTCATGACACTATATCGAGGAGAATTTCGTGCGGCAGGTGGACCGTGGGAACCGATTCCGGGGCAAGCAGCGGTGCCCAGTGAACCAATGCCAATGGACGTGTGGCGTACGCAAAAGGAGCTAATCGCTCCAGATGGCAAATAGGAGTTCTTGCAGTGCCAGCTCTCACGTATAAGTGTCCCTTCAGTAGACTGAGGGACCTTCAAAGACACCACGATGCACTAATAGAATTTTGAAGTCCGAATTATGCAGACTCCGTCGTTAGCGGGCCCACCCCGTGGAGTTATGGATCCTTTGGGATGGGCACCCCCCACGGACTAGCGAACTGGGTATCCCGCTTCGCGAATTCTGTCCTTGACCTTGGCGATCATGTCGTTCGGTCCGAAGTGGAAGATCGATGCAGCCAGGACCGCGTCTGCACCCGCTTCAATGGCAGGTGGGAAGTCCTCAGGCTTTCCTGCTCCCCCGGACGCGATCAGCGGCACCTTGACCTCCGCACGGACAGCGCGAATCATCTCCAGATCAAAACCATCCTGGGTGCCATCGGCATCAATGGAGTTCAGCAGGATCTCCCCGACACCACGTTCAGCAGCTTCCTTGGCCCACGCAACTGCGCACGTTCCCGTACCGGTGCGTCCACCATGGGTGGTGACCTCGAATCCGGAAGCGATGTCCGGGTTATCGGTCCGCCGTGCATCCAGAGACAGAACCAGAACCTGCGACCCGAAACGGTCAGTGATTTCGTTGATCACCTCGGGACGGGCGACAGCTGCGGTGTTGATCGAGGCCTTGTCCGCACCCGCACGCAGCAGACGATCGACATCCTGTGCTGTACGCACTCCGCCACCGACGGTCAGCGGAATGAAAACCTCGTCAGCGGTGCGGCGAACCACATCGTAGGTGGTTTCCCGATCCGAGCTGGAGGCGGTGACGTCGAGGAAGGTGATTTCGTCTGCCCCGGCCTCGTTGTAGCGGCGAGCCAGCTCCACCGGGTCACCGGCGTCACGCAGCCCTTCGAAATTGATGCCCTTCACGACGCGTCCAGCATCGACATCCAGGCAGGGAATGACGCGGATAGCCACGGTCATTTTCTTCTCCTTGGTTGGTGCCGAACTAGATGCGGCAGGCGTGGATCTGGCTGACGAGGATGGCGCGGGCGCCCAACTCGTAGAGCTCATCCATGATGTTGTTGGTTTGCGACTTTTGCACCATCGCACGCACCGCGCACCAGTCCGAGTCCTGCAGTGGGGACACGGTCGGTGATTCCAGACCCGGGGTCAGCGCGGCGGCCTGCTCGACCTGTTCAACTCGCACGTCGTAGTCAAGCATCACGTATTGGCGGGCCACCAGCACGCCGGACAGGCGGCGGATCAGCACTTCCAGACCGGAGGCTTGTGATCCGTGCGGCCCAGCAGGACCGCCTCGGAGGCCAGCAGCGGGGGCCCGAAGATCTCCATGCCGGCGGCCTTGATGGTGTTTCCGGTTTCGACGACGTCGGCAATGGCATCGGCTACGCCCAGGCGGACCGAGGATTCCACGGCTCCGTCCAGGCGGACCACCGAGGCGTTGATTCCGGTTTCCTTCAGGTAGTGATCCAGCAATACATCGTAGCTGGTGGCGATGCGCTTGCCATCCAGCTCATCCACGGAGCTGAAGGTGCCAACCGGGGCGGCGAAGCGGAACGCGGACTTGCCGATGCCCAGCGGCAGCAGCTCCTCCACCGCGTCGTCCACATCGGCGTCACGGTACAGGTCGCGGCCGGTGATGCCGACGTCCAGGATACCGCGCCCAACGTACACGGCGATGTCGCGCGGGCGCAGGTAGAAGAATTCGACGTTGTTGTCCGGGTCGATGATGACCAGTTCGCGGTTGTCGCGGCGCTGCAGGTAGCCGGCTTCCTTGAACATGGTGGAGGCGATGTCTGACAGAGCACCCTTGTTGGGCAGTGCTACGCGAAGCATGTGGTTCTCTTTTCTGCTGTGGCGCACGGCAGGATGCTCACCTGCGGCGCCAAGGGATGATGGCTTGCCGGTGTCTATGCCGTCGGGCAGGGTGGTTCGGGCTGGCGAACCCACCGCTCGACGGCTACAAATGCTTGTAGATATCGGCCAGGTCCAGTCCCTTGGCGATCATCATCACCTGGACGTGGTAGAGAAGCTGCGAGATTTCCTCGGCTGCCGCCTCGTCACTTTCGTATTCGGCGGCCATCCACACTTCGGCGGCCTCCTCGACGATTTTCTTGCCGATTCCGTGGACTCCGGAATCCAGTTCTGTGACGGTACGAGAGCCTTCAGGTCGGGTTTGGGCCTTGAGCGAGAGTTCGCTGAAGAGCTCGTCAAATGTTTTCACGTGTCTTAGCCTAGCGTTTTTGGGTACGCCGGTTCATCACGGCGTACCCATTGTGACGAAGCGGTAACCGGTTCAGCGCAGGGCTGCGGCGGTCATGACTGCGGCCGAGAACGCCTCATGCCCCTTGTCCTCCGAGGATCCTTCCAATCCCGCCCGGTCCAGTGCCTGCTGCTCATTGTCGCAGGTGAGCACGCCGAAGCCGATGGGGGTTCGGGTCTCCACGCTGACCTGGGTCAGACCCATGGTCGCCGCCTGGCAGACGTAGTCGAAGTGCGGGGTGCCGCCGCGGATCACCACCCCCAGGGCGATGACGGCATCGTACTTCTGGGCCAGGACCCGGGCGGCGACCGGCAGCTCGAAGGAACCCGGGACGCGCACCAGGTGTACGTCGGCGATGTTGGCTTCCTGCGCGGCGCGCTGGGCTCCGGCGATCAGCCCGTTCATCACGGTTTCGTGCCAGCTGGCCGCGACGATGACGACCTTCAGGTTCGGGGTGTCCAGCGCCTTGAGCTGCTCGCTGGTGTTGGTGGGGGCTCCGTGCTTGCTCATGATTTTCCTTCTCTGGTGGTTCGTTGCCGGGTGGCTGGCGGCGGTGCGGCGCCCCGGCGTTGCTGTTTGCCGTCGGTGTGGGCCCGAGGGGCCCGGTCGCGCATCAGGGCAGCTGCAGGTTGTGACCGAAGCGCTGCTGCTTGGTGCGCAGGTAGCGTTCGTTCTCGGCGCGCGGGGCGACCAGGCTGGGGACCTGCTCACTGACCTCGATTCCGGCCTCGCGCAGCTTGGAGACCTTGTCCGGGTTGTTCGTCAGCAGTCGGACGCGGTCGATGCCCAGGGTGCGCAGAATGGAGACGACCGCATAGTATTCGCGGGCATCCACCGGCAGGCCCAGGTGCTCGTTCGCGTCGGCGGTGTCCAGCCCGTGCTCCTGCAGCGAGTAGGCGCGCAGCTTGTTCAG
>NZ_BAXF01000104.1:0-6414 GCF_001310435.1 Arthrobacter sp. JCM 19049
CCTCGGTGTGGGCCGCATTCGTGGCCCACGCAACCACTTTCCTGCGGCCAGGCGGACGCCTGGCGCTGGTGCTGCCCGCTGAGCTGATGTTTGTGAACTACGCGGCTCCGGTGCGCGCCATGCTGCTCGAACGCTTCAGCACCGTCAGCCTGGTGCTGTTCCAGGAGCGGGTGTTCGCCGACGCCAGGAGGAAGTGGTGCTGCTGCTGGCCGACGGGTACGGGCAGCCGGGCAGCGGGGCGTTCCGGCTGCACCAGGTGCACAACGCCCTGGGCCTGCAAAGCCTGGAGCCCGGGGTGCTGCATCCGGTGAGTGACCCGGCCGAACGCTGGACCAGTTCGCTGGCCTCCCTGGAAGCGCGCGGCATCTACGACGCCGCACTGGCCAACGCTGAATTCGTTCCGCTACAGACCTGGGGTGAAACCTCCCTGGGGGCCGTGACCGGGAACAACAAGTGGTTTACGCTCAGCGAGCGGGACGTGGCCGAGCTGGGGCTGGCCGAGCAGGACCTGATCCGCATTTCCCCGCCGGTTCCCGCCATCTTCGCGGACTGGAACTGGGGCAGGAGGACTGGGAGCGGTTGCGTGAGCACGGTGCAGCCACCTACTTGTTCCGCCCGCAGCTCTGCCTCCCCGGCGGGTCAGGAGCTGATTTCCGCCGGGCAGCAGCTGGGCGTCGACTCCGCATACAAGTGCCGGGTGCGCTCCCCCTGGTGGCGGGTTCCGATCCTGGCGGTGCCGGATCTGTTCATGACCTACATGAACGCCGACACCCCCAGACTGACCACGAATCATGCCCAGGTGCATCACATCAACTCCATCCACGGGGTCTACCTGGGGGCGGATGTGCGTGAGGTGGGCCGGGAACTTTTGCCGCTGGCGTCCCTGAACACGCTGACCATGCTGGGCGCGAGATTGTGGGCCGCTCCTATGGAGGAGGGATCCTGAAGCTGGAACCCTCGGAGGCCGACCGGCTGCCGGTGCCCAGCCCACACCTGGTCCAGGAACACGCCCCGGCGCTGCGTGCCATTCGGCCGGAGGTTGCCAGGCTGCTGCGGGCCGGACAGAAGCTGCAGGCCAGCGCGCTGGTGGACGAGATCGTGCTGGGCCGGATGCTCGGCCTGGACGCGGCGGCCCGCTGCTGCCTGGAGGACTCCCGCACCCATCTGCTGCAGCGGCGCAAACTGCGCGGCAAGGCGGTGCGGAAGGCGCAGGCCAACATCGGCACGCGGTGCGGGCAGGGAAGAATGCCGAGACCGGAATGAACAACTCCAACGGCAGGGAAACGGGGAACTAGGAACCAGATGGGGCACGAGAAGACGCTGGCCTTTGCCGAATTCGATACGGTGCTCTCCAGCGCCGCCAGGGACTCTCCCTGGTTGCTGGAAGGGGCCGTGCAACAGCAGTTCCAGCCGTCCTACTCGCTGCTTGAACAGTTGCTGAGCATCCCGGTGCGATCCAAGGCCGTCACCCGCTCCGGCCGCTTTGCCCAGGCAGTGGATGCGTGGCTGGCCCACGAGCTGCGGCGTGCCGGGTTCGATCAGGATCTGGTGTGGCCGCGCACCGAGGCGCCGCGGGTGCTTTCCTCCGACATCCTGGACCTGCTGCGCCGGCTGCCCGAACGACTGGCCGAGGAAGTTCACGAGGCGATCCTTGCCGGCAAGGCCGGCAGCACCGATGCCCGGATCCTGGGTCGGGCCTACATGAAGCAGACCGATGTGGTGATGACCCACTGGTCGCGGGGCCCGGAACTGCTGCTGAGCACCAAGGCAATGACTTCATCATTCGGGAAGAACCTGGCCAACCGCTACGAGGAAGCGTATGGGGACGCCGCCAACCTGCGCGCCCGCTACCCGTTGGCTGCCGTGGGCTTCTACTTCGTGCAGCGCGCCACGATCCTGCGCACCGAACCGGCCGCGTTCCGCCGCACCGTGGATATGATCCGCAAGCTGCGTGATTTCGGGGACGGCTACGGCTATACGGCCACCGGTCTGCTGCTGGTGGACTGGGATGAGGCCGACCCGAACCCTACTGTGCAGGTGGAGCACGACGCGGTGCCCGAAGACGTGGCCACCGAACAGTTCATGGCCACCATGATCGACACCGTGCTGCAGGTGACTCCCATCGACCTACACGAGGTGGCGCGGGCCCGGCGGGACGGGATCCCGGAGCCGGTGTCCAGCAAGGACCCGGCTGCGGACCTGCAGGACCCGCTCTTCTAGCCCCGCTGCTAGTAACCAGCCGGGTGCAGGTCGTGTTCGGTCTGTTGGCTACCGCAACGACACGGCGCGCATCCCAGCGCGTGCGGCACGGTGATGGTCGGCAGGACCGGGTGGACCCTGTCTTGTGCCTGGACCGGCACCGAATCCAGTGAAGGTTGACCGGTTCCAAGGGACAGGGGGAGGCTGTTCGCCCAGTCGCGGGCTGCGGCGGTGGCCTGGTAGATGAACATGCTCTGCCCGTCGAACTCGTACTCGCGCTCCAGGGCCCACAGCTCGGAGCGCTCGTAGAAGGCCCATGACGCCGGATTGGCGGCGTGAATGACGGTGATCGCAGTGCGTCCCGCGTCCAGGGCATGGGCCAGCCGCATCTCGGCGACCCGCTGGCGAATGCCCATCCGCCGGTAGCGCGGATCAACCACCATGCAGCCCAGCTCCACCGCATCCATCAGTTCGGTGGGAGCCACCACGCTGTCGTGGACAATCCCCGCCGCAACCAGTGCGCCTGCATCGCGCACTGTGACCACCAGCAGGGCGCGGTCCATTTTCTGATGCCAGCGGGCGTCAACACGTGGGTAGAGACGGGCCAGCTCCTCGCGCTCGGCGGCGGTTGGGGGCATGGCAGACAGGGCATAGTCCAAGAAGGGGAGCACTGGGATCGGTCCTAAGAAGTCAAGAACGAACGAAAGGAAAAGATTTCCGTCACCCCTGGTGACGGAGGGTTTCGTTGGCCTTTAGGGGACCGTTGCCGGCGGCTTCCGGCAGCTTCCTTGTAGGGCCCAGTTTGGCGGCTCGATGAGCCACAGAAAAATTATGCGGTTCCCAAGCGTCGGGAACAAGCGGGAAAGGGGTCCGGAATGTTAAATCTGTGTTAACCGCTGGCACGGCGGGCTATCGGCCTCGAACGCCGCGCCGTGAAGCACGGAAAGGCGCCGAAAGGGACGCCTGTCGGCAGGAGGATCGACCCCGATTTGGTGGCGGCGGAAAATGCCAGTAATATCGTTTAGGTGCCGCGGTGAGAAACTGCGGAAAGCACTTCTGGATCTTTAGCTCAGTTGGTTAGAGCGTTCGCCTCACACGCGAAAGGTCGCTGGTTCGAGTCCAGTAAGATCCACCAAAAACCCCCACAAGAATCTTGTGGGGGTTTTCTCGTATCCAAGCGGGTAAGCGGTTCTTGGCGGCCGGGCCTGCCAAGCAAGCTCCTGCTCGGCAGGCCCGGCCGGGAACGGTTCGCCGCGCTACTGGGCCAGCAGTTCGTGAACCCGCGGCTTGACCACGGTGCCCAACAGCTCAATGCTGTGCATCATCACTTCGTGGGGCAGCGTGCCGTTGGAATACTTCATATCCACCCGGCTCAGACCCAGCATCTGGGCAAAGCGCGCGATTTTTTGGGCCACGGTGTCCGGGCTGCCAGCGAGCATTGCCCCGTCCGGCCCCATGGCCGCCTGCAGACGCATCTTCGAAACCGGCGGCCAACCGCGCTCGGCTCCCAGCCGGTTCATCGCCCGCTGGTAGTGCGGCCACAGCAGTTCCAGAGCTTCCTCGTCGCTGTCGGCCACCAGACCATGGAAGTGCGCGGCGACCGGCTGGTCCGGTTTGCCGAAGGAGTCCAGGGCCTTGTGGTAGAGGTTCACCAAAGGTTCGAAGGCCGCGGGCTGCCCGCCAATGATCGCCAGGAACAGCGGAAGACCGTGTCGGGCGGCGCGGATCACCGATTCGGGCTGCCTCCGACCCCGACCCAGGTGCGCAGTTCGCTGGATTCCAGCAGCGGATAGACCTGCTGTTCCTCCAACGCGGTACGGGTCTGTCCGCTCCAACTGACCGGTTCGCCGTGGCGCAACCGGGCCATCAGCTCCAGCTTTTCCTTGAACAGGGTCTCGTAGTCGGTGAGGTTGTAGCCGAACAGCGGGAACGACTCGACGAAGGACCCGCGACCGGCGATGATCTCGGCCCGGCCGCCAGAGAGCCCGTCCAGGGTGGCGAAGCGTTCGTAGACGCGCACGGGGTCATCGCTGGAGAGCACGGTCACCGCACTGCCCAGCCGGATCCGTTCAGTCACCTGCGACAGGGCGCCGAGCACCACTTCCGGGGCGCTGATAGCAAAGTCGTCCCGGTGGTGTTCGCCCACCCCGAAGAAGTCCAGGCCCGAGGCCTCGGCCAGGCGTCCCTCGGCGACTACGTTGCGCAGCACCTGGCCGTGCGGCAGCAATTTGTCCTTCGCATCCACGGTGATGTCACCGAAGGTTTCCACGCCGATTTCCAGCTTCGTTGACCCGGTTGACTGGGTGCTCACCGTAACCACCTTTCCTCGAGACTTTCATGCAAAGACATGCATTCTGGTAACCCTTCGGGGTGGCTGATTCATTCCCCCGAGCCGGTGTTTTGGAAATCACAGATCCCGGGCGGTTTCCTCAGCATGGATCCAGCCTAAGCCCATGCCGCGGTTGTATCGTGAAGTCGTAGCAGGCAACTTCGTTTAAGGGGGTAGATCGGTGGCGCAGCAGGAGCGGGAGAACGAGCCCCGGGAGCAGGTGAATCCGGGGGCGGACCCGGATCCGAAGGTCTCGAGTCTGCCACGCATCAGCGCCAACGAAATCAGGCTTGGATCCCCTCTGGAAGCCAGCGAACCAAGCCAGCCCTACACCTCTTCGTGGCCGCTGCATGATGCCCCACCGGTCCCCGAGGACCCCACCGCCACCATCGCCGCCGCGGAGATCGGCGACCTGGAGGCCCGGACCGGCCAGGTGACCACCGAAGACGGGGTGACCGTGGTGCCCACCCGCGCGAACCCGGTCGCCCGGCGCCTGTTGGCCAAGATGTGGGTTTCCGACGCCCCGCCCACCCAGGCGCTGAACATCGTCGAACGGCTCAAGGGCACCCCTTACGCCAACCCGCAGATCAAGGACACCGAGGCTTCGGCCCGCCCGGTCCTGGAATTCGCGCTGGATCTGGCCGAAACACTTTTCCGCTACGGGGCCGGGGCCCTGGAGGTGGAGACCAGCGTCATCGCGGTCACCGCGGCACTGGGCTGAAGCACGTGGATGTGGATGTCACCAACCAGTCGATCCACCTGAACTACAACCCGACCGACGCGGACGGGTTCTCGGTGCTGCGCGTAGTGCGTTCCTCGACCGCGAACTTCGCCGGGCTGTGCCTGGTGCACGAGCTGGTCTCCGACGTGATTTCCGGGGGCATTGAAATCACCCAGGCCGCGACGCGGCTGCAGGTGATCATGCGCAAGCCGCGCCCCTTCCCACGCTGGTTCGTGGCCACCGCGCGCGGCGTGTTCGCCGCCGCGTTCGTGCTGTTCATCGGGGGTTCGGCCCTGGGCGCGCTGATCGCCTTCGGTTCCTCCTCTCTGGTTTCGCAGATCATGAAGTTCGGCAACCGCTGGCGGGTGCCCGAATTCTTCACGGTGGCGGCATCCACCTGTGCGGTGACCGCGGTGGCGCTGATCGGCTTCGCCGTCCACGCACCCATTGACCCGGCACTGGTGGTCGCCGGCGGCATCCTGCTGTTGCTGCCCTCGGTGCGCTTTGTCTCGGCCCTGCAGGACGCGATCAACGGCTTCCCGGTGACCGCGGTGGGCCGACTGTTTTCCGCCGGGCTGATCTATACGGCGATCCTCACCGGCATCTCGGTGGCCTGGTGATCAGTTTTATGCTCGGCGGCACCGAAGTGGACGTGCACCAGATCCAGCAGATCTCCTATCCGCAGTGTTCATGATCCTGCTGGTGGCGGTGGCCATCGCCGCCGGCGCGATCTCCGAACAGACCGCCAAGAAGCTCGTGCTGCCCACCGTGGTGATCGCGGTCATCGGCTACCTGGTGCTGCTGGTGTGCAATGCGCTGGGCTGGGGGAGCGGGCCACCCCGGCCGTGGTGGCCACCGTGATCGGCTTTGCCGCCCGGTTCACCTCGGAGAAGCTGCGCACCCCGCAGCTGGTGATTGCCTCGCCCGGGGTGTACTTCCTGCTGCCGGGCCTGATGATCTTCCGTTCCATGTACGGGATCGTGCTGGAAACCGACGCATGGACCAGGCGCTGGTGGAGATGTTCAACGCCTTTGCCATCATGCTCTCGATCGCCGGCGGCGTCGTGTTCGGCGACACGCTCTGCCGTCCGCTGATCGCCGGGGCCGGACGGGAACGCAAGCGCATTCGGCGCCGGTAACGCCTTGGCTGACCATGCCGCCGGGCC
>NZ_BAXF01000105.1:0-6368 GCF_001310435.1 Arthrobacter sp. JCM 19049
CCCGCGCACCGCGTTGACGGTGCGGTTCTTGGTCACGAAGTCCACTTCCAGGTCCGACACCTGCAGCGCCACCTCGGCCGGCTCGGCCGCGCGGCGCGCCCGCCGGGTGGATTCGGGGGTAGGGTTCTGGTTCACTGCTGACCTCGCACATCAAACATGTCACGCAACCCATCACCGATGAAGTTGAACGCGCAAACTACAAGAACAATGGCGATGCCCGCCGGGAAGATCAGCACCAGGCCCCGGAGTAGACCGAGGAGATGCCTTCGCTGAGCATCGCGCCCCAGTCGGTGGCCGGTGGCTGCAGGCCCATGCCCAGGAAGGAGATGTAGGCGATCAGCAGGATCGCGTCGGCCACCTGGAAGGTCGCGTTGACCACGACGGTGCCGATGGTGTTCGGGATGATGTGGCGCACCACGGCGCGGGTGTTGCTGCCGCCGGTGGCCTTCACCGCCAGCACGTAGTCCCGGGTCTTCAGGCTCAGGGCCTCGGCACGGGTCAGGCGCGCGGGCACCAGCCAGGAGACCAGGCCGATGATCAGCACCATCATGGACTCACTGGGGCGCACGATCGCGGAGATCACCAGCAGCAGGAAGATGCCGGGCACCGCGATGCCCGCATCCACGATGCGCATCATCACCGCGTCCACCCAGCCCCCGGCGTAGCGGCGATTGAACCCCACAGGGTGCCGATCACGGTGGCCAGCACGCCGGCGGCAAGGCCCACCAGAATGGAGGTCTGCCCGGCGACCATCAGCCGGCCGAGCACGTCATAGCCCAGCCCGTCGGTGCCCAGCACGTGCCCCTGCTCCCCGGGGGTGAGGTTGGAGGCCATCAGGTTCGTGGAGACCTGTTCGGTGGGGTACAACAGTGTCCCAGGAAGCTGAAGAGCACCAGGGCCACCAGGATGGCGGTGCCCAGCACCGCGAGCTTGTTGGAGAAGAACTGGCGCACTGCGCGCCTGGTCGGGCTCATCGCCGCCTCGGAGCTGCGCGCCGGGGTGGCCGGGG
This sequence comes from Arthrobacter sp. JCM 19049, assembly GCF_001310435.1. Lineage (NCBI taxonomy): Bacteria > Bacillati > Actinomycetota > Actinomycetes > Micrococcales > Micrococcaceae > Arthrobacter > Arthrobacter sp. JCM 19049. The sequence goes on from NZ_BAXF01000105.1 coordinate 1,010, forward strand.
CCGTCGGGTTCTTGGTTGTCTCACTCATTTGACGCCTCCACGGGAACGCGGATCGAGGATGAACTGGGTGATGTCGGCCAGCAGCGAGCCGATCACGGTGGCCAGGGAGATCACCAGAATGCAGCCCAGCAGCACCGGGAAGTCGGTGGTCTGTGCCGCATTCCAGAACAGCAGGCCCATGCCCGGGTAGTTGAACAGCTGCTCCACCACCAGCGCCCCGCCGAACATCACCGGCAGGTAGTAGCCGAGCATGGTCACCACCGGGGTCAGCGAGTTGCGCAGCACGTGGCGGGCCACGACCCGCTTCATCGCGGTGCCCTTGGCCCGGGCGGTGCGCACGTAGTCCTCGTGCAGGTTGTCAATGGTGGAGGAGCGCATGTAGCGGGAGAAGGTGGCCACCCCGGCCAGGCCGCTGGTGAGCACCGGCAGCACCATTTCCTTGGGCTGGGCCAGGATTTCGCCCACGGTGTTGCTGCGGGGCGCTGGCCGGAAGGATGCCCAGCAGCTGGGCGAAGAACATGATCAGCAGCAGGCCCAGAAAGAAGCTGGGGGTGGAGTAGACCACGAAGTTGATGCCGGTGATGATGTAGTCAAAGGGCTTGTTGCGGCGCAGCGCCTGGGCCATCCCCAGCGGGATGGAGACCAGCAGGCTCCGCCCACGGCGGCGATCGCCAGGATCAGGGTCTTGGGCAGGCGCTGGGCGATCAGCGAGGAGACGTCCTCGTTCATCACGAACGAGCGGCCCAGGTCCCCGGTCAGCCACTGGCTGACGTAGTTGAAGTACTGCTGGATCAGCGGCAGGTCGAAGCCCATCTCATGGTTGAAGGCCTCGATCTGGCGGGCGTGGCCGCCTGGCCCAGAATGCCGCGGGCCGGGCCCCCGGGCAGTGCCTGCAGCAGCAGGAAGACGATGACCGACACAATGGCGATCACCACCGCGGCCTGCACCAGGCGTTTGATCATGAACAGCCCGAAGAGGCGGATATTCGAATTATCCCGGACGGCGGTAGTCGTCATCGGCGATAGTCCTTTCAAAAGTTGTGTGCCTGCCCGCGGCCCGGCCCCGCGCAACGGCGCCGGGCCACGGGACACACCGCAGGTATTACTTGTTCCAGCCCCAGCGCTGCGGGAAGAAGTTCCCGGTCGGGTCCTGGGTGGTGCCGGTCATGCCGTCGCGGATCACCGAGACCTGGTACACCGGGTTGGGCAGCCACATCACCGGCAGGTCCTCGGCCAGCAGCGCCGAGTAGTCCTGCATGATCTGCGGGTCGTTGCTCTCCAGCGCCTTGGTCATCAGCTCATCGGCCTTCGGGTTGGAGTAGTTGCCGAAGTTCACCGAGGCGCCGGTGGCGAAGATCCGCTCACCGGTCGGGTAGGCCGGGAAGTACCAGGAGCCGGCGGCACCGAAGTAGGAGAACTGCCAGTTGCAGTCCGAGGAGTCGGCCTCACACGGCACGGTGCGGTTGAGCACCGAGTTCAGCGGCGCGCGGTCGAAGCTCACCGCGACCCCGGCCTCACGCAAGGAGGACTGGATGGCGGCGAACTGCTTGTCCGCCTCCTCCGAACCGTTTTGCACCATCATGGTCAGCTCCATCTTGGTGCCTTCCTTGATGCCCTCGCCGCAGTCCGAGTCCCCGGCGCCGGCCGACTCGCAGACCAGGATGCCGTCGCTGCCGGCCTTCCAGCCGTGGTCGGCGAACAGCTGCTTGGCCTTTTCGATGTCGTACGGGTAGGGGTTGTTCTTCTGGGTGTCGGAAAGGTAGTGGGACTCGATGTCCTGCGGCACCGGGCCATAGACCGGGTTGGCCCCGCCCATCCAGACCTTTTCGGAGATGGTGCTCTGGTCCACCGAGGACTGCAGCGCCTGGCGTACGTAGAGCTGCTTGAAGACATCGCCCATCTTCGGGTTGTTGAAGTTGTAGGGCATGTAGGTGATGGCCCACCCTTCCCAGGGGTCCATGTTGTAGTTGTTCGCCTGGAACTGCTGCTGCTGGTTCAGCAGTGAGGTGGGAATGTAGCCGTAGTCAATGCCCTTGGAGCGCAGCAGGTTCACTTCGGCGTCGGCGGAGGTGAACGGCAGCAGGTTCACGGTCTGGACCTGGGCGGCGTCCTTGCCGTCGTAGTTTTCGTTCTTCTCCAGTGTGACCTTGCCGGAGTTGTCAAAGCCGCCGAGGGTGAACGGGCCGGAGACCACCTTCCACAGCGGGTTGTCCACGTAGTCCGAGATGTTTTCCGATTCCTTCATCAGGAACTTGAAGATCTCCTTGGCGCCCTTCTCGGTGCGGTCCGCGTCCCCGACCTTGCCGTCCTGGCTGGTCTTGGCCCAGGCATGGTGCGGCAGCGGGCGCACGGAAGCCAGCTGGCCGGAGTTCAGCCAGTCCTGGTTGTAGACCTTGTCGAAGGTGACGGTGAAGGTCTTCTCGTCGGTGTACTCCACGTCGGTGATGTTGTCCGGCAGACGCCCTTCCTTGTACCCGCCCCACTGTTCCTTGTTCGCCTTGATCAGGTTGAACCAGAATTCCACGTCGCGGGTGGTGATCGGTTCTCCGTCGGACCAGTGCATGTCACGCATGTGGAAGGTGACCTGCTTGCCGTCCTCGGAGTATTCCACCTTGTCGGCGATTCCGGTTTCGGTGTCCATGGCCATTTCGCCCTTGGAGCCGTCGAAGGTGAACATCGGGGACCACAGGGCCTGGTGGATGGAGGAGTTGTGGGTGGCCATCTTGCCGGCCACGCCGATCGGCAGGATCCAGTTTGGCGTGGCGTTCGGCGGCAGGGCGTAGTTCACCGTGTTGGTGTCCACGCCGGCCGGCACGGTCTTGGCCGCGGCATCGCTGTCGCCGTCGGTGGCGGAGTTGGTGTTGCTGTTTGCCCCGCCGCAACCGGTGAGCAGCAGCGCCAGCGCTGCCAGGCCGGCGGTGACGGACTTTTTCATGCGTCTCTGGTCGAAAGCCATGAGTTCCTCGCTAACGGTGTGAGTGGCTGACGATCCGCCGCCAACCTTTATTCAACATCGAACAAAGTATTGATACTTATGATCAAACTATGTGTAGTATAGGTCACGAGAGCAAAGACTTGCACCTGAATCGAAAAAAGTTTTGCGAATCTTGGTAATAGAAAGCGTCGTATAGACCAATGAGAGGATGTGTTCATGGCTTCTGGAAACCTGGCGGCGGACATCATCCATCGCATCGCTGTTGAACCGGTCACCCGCTCGGCCCTGGCCCGCGAGTTTGAACTGGCTCCCTCCACGATCTCGGCAAAAGTCAATGAACTGACCGAGGCCGGCTCATCGTTGAAGGCGGTGCCGCGCTCTCCCGTGGCGGACGCCCCGGCAAGCTGCTGACCTTGCGCTACCAGTCCGGACGCTTGGGGTGATCTCCATGGGTTCGCGCCACGCGCGGGTTGGGGTGGCGGACATGTCCCGCAAGATCCTGTCCATCCGCGAGGTGCGGATCGATGTCGGCCAGGGGGTGGATGCCACCTTGGACACTCTCTGGGCGGCGCTGAGGCAGGTGGCGGCCGAGGATGGCGGACAGCTGCTGGCGGTGGGCCTGTGTCTGCCCGGACCGGTGGATGTGGAGCGAGGCGTGGTCGTCTCGCCCTCGCGCATGCCCGGCTGGCACAACCAGCCGGTGGCCGAGATGGCCCGGCAAAAAATGGGCATTCCGGTGAACATGGACAACGATGCGAACCTCGCGGCGCTGGGGGAGTACCTGACCCGGGGCGAGGACGCCGCCGCCAACTCGATCACGCTGATCGCCGGATCCGGCATCGGCTCGGGCATCATGGCCAACGGCGAACTCTTCCGCGGCTCCTCCTACGCCGCCGGGGACATCACGCACACCAAGGTCGAGGCCGCCGGGGACCGGTTGTGCTCCTGCGGCAACCGCGGCTGCCTGGAAACCATTGCCTCCGGCGCGGCCATCGTGCGCGACCTGGCCGCGGTAGGCACCCATGTCGATGACATCCACGACGTGATCCAGCTGGTGCGTGACGGGCACCCGGCCGCCAATGGAGTGGTGCGCGAGGCCGGCCGGCAACTCGGGCTCGCGCTGAGCACCGTGGTGAACTTCTTCAATCCCGGGGACGTCTACCTCACCGGCACCCTGTCCAGCGCCAGCGTCTACGTGGCTGCGGTGCGCTCCCAGCTTTATGAACGCTGCCTGCCCATGGCCACCTCCGGGCTGCGCGTGGAAGCGGCAATGGCCGGGGCACACGCCGGGCTGATTGGCGCCGCGGAGATCGCCTTGATCGAGTTGCTGAGCCAGCCCAGCCTCCCCGCAGAATTTTCAGACCCGCCGGCCTAGCCGGTGGGCGGCGCTCCGACGCCACGACCCTCCATGAAAGGAAACCGTCTCGTGAACCCAACCCCTGCAGCACTGAAAATCGGCTTCGGCGGCATGTCGATTGAAGCTCGAACTTCTCCCCGCACCGTTCGGGGTTCGAGGCCTTCAACTTCACCCGCGATGACGCGCTGATGGGCCGGTACAGTTTCCTGCAGCCTGAGCACGAGAACTATGACGCCACCCTGGACGCCGCGTTCACCGCCATCCCGCTGGTCCACGCCCGCTCCCTGCCCGGAGGCATGGTTGAGCCCGAAGTCTATGAGACGCTCAAGCGCGATCTGATCGCCATGATCCACGAGCACGGCCCGTTCGATGGCTTCTTCTTTGACATCCATGGCGCCATGACCGTGCTGGGGCGCCAGGACGCGGAGGCGGACCTGGCCCGCGCCGTGCGCAGCGCCCTGGATGAGGAAAGCCAGAAGGCCGGTGCACCGCGCTGCCTGGTTTCGGCCACCATGGACCTGCACGGCAACGTCACCGCCGATCTGGTTGAGCAGTGCGACCTGATCACCTGCTACCGCATGGCCCCGCACGAGGATGAGCAGGAAACCAAGCAGCGCGCCCTGCGCAACCTGGTGGATCGGCTGCAATCCGGTGCCGGCGCACCGCACAAGGCGTTCGTGCGGATCCCGGTGCTGCTGCCCGGGGAGAAGACCTCCACCCGGCTGGAACCGGCCAAGGGCATCTACGCCGCCATCCCGGACATTGAAGCCTGGACGGGGTCACCGACGCTCGATCTGGGTGGGCTACGCCTGGGCCGATGAACCGCGCTGCTACGCCACCGTGGTGGTCACCGGTGATGACGCCGAACTGATCGGGCAGCAGGCCACCGAGCTGTCCAAGCGCTACTGGCAGGCCCGCGCGGACTTCAAGTTCGTGGCGCCGGCCGCTCCCTGGAGGAATGCCTGGCCGCCGCGCTGGCCGAAGACGCGCCGCGCCCCTACGTGATCTCCGATTCCGGGGACAACCCGACCGCCGGCGGATCCGGAGACGTGACCTGGACGCTGCGCG
>NZ_BAXF01000106.1:0-6336 GCF_001310435.1 Arthrobacter sp. JCM 19049
GGCGGGTCGATGAGCTGCTTGCCACCGGCGCAGCGGTCACCAGCTCCATCGCCGCCGATGGGACCCGCACGGTCAGCATCCAGGGCGTGAACAGTGAACCGTGCGGCGGCACCCACGTCCAGCACGTGTCCCAGCTGCGGCAGGTGCAAATTGGTCAGGCCCGCGTCAAGCGCGGGGTGTACAAGGTGCGCTACGATGCCGGACATGCCTAGGGGCAAACTGACGCCGGCGACCCGGATGGGCCTGTCCATAGCGATTGCCACTGGCTGTACGGCATTTCCTTCGGGGCCCTGGCCATCGCCGCGGGACTGAACCTGTGGCAGACGGTGGCCCTGAGCGCGCTGATGTTCACCGGTGGTTCGCAGTTCGCATTTATCGGGGTGATCGCCGGCGGCGGGACGGCCTCGGCCGCCTTTACCGCCGCCTCGCTGCTTGGGGTGCGCAACGCGGTCTACGGCATGCAGATCAAGCAGGCCCTGCGTCCGCGGGCTGGCCAGGTGCCGCTGATGGCCCACGTGACCATCGACGAATCCGTGGCAACCTCGCTGGCCCAGTCCTCCCCGGCAGAGAAGTCCCGCGGGTTTTGGACCGCGGGCCTGGGAGTGTTCATCCTGTGGAACCTGTTCACCCTGGCCGGGGCACTGCTGGGAGAGTCCCTGGGGGACCCGGCCGCCTGGGGGCTTGACGGCGCGGCCGTGGCCGCGTTCCTGGGCCTGCTTTGGCCCCGGTTGAAGGGCGCCGAGCCGATCCTGGTGGCGATCGGTGCGGCGCTGGTCACCGCGCTGGCGGTACCCTTCACTGCGCCGGGCCTGCCGATCCTGATCGCCGCAGCAGGCGCGGTGCTGTACGCCCTGGCCGGGTCCCGGCACGCGCCGCGGGCCACCGAGCACGGCAGACTGCGTGAAGTTGATGGAGGCAAGCCGTGAGTGAATTGAGCTGGTGGATCCTGGGCGCCTGCTTGAGCGCCTTCGCGATCAAGCTGTGCGGCTACTTCGTGCCGCGCCGGGTGCTGGATTCCCCGGTGATGTCCCGCGTCGCCGGCATCCTGACCATTGCCCTGCTGGCCTCGCTGGTGACCATGAACGGGTTCACCTCCGGGCAGGACTTGGTCATTGACGCACGGGTGGGGGCCCTGGCCGCCGCGGCGATTGCGCTGCTGTTGCGGTCCCCGTTCCTGTTGGTGGTAATTGCCGGGGCAGGGGCCGCGATCCTGCTGCGGGCCACCGGGCTGGCCGCGTAGCGTACGCACGCAAGGGATGACAATGCCGGTGGGACGGTGGCACAGTGGGGATCGACACCACCTGCCCCAAGGAAGGATTCTCCCATGATCGTCGCATTCTCCGTAGCCCCATCCGGAACCGGCAGCAACCCCGACGGCTCCGTCCACGATGCCGTCGCCGCTGCAGTCAAGGTCGTCCGCGACTCGGGCCTGCCCAATAGGACATCGAGCATGTTCACCGAACTTGAAGGCAGCTGGGACGAGGTCTTCGACGTCGTCAAGCGGGCCACCGAGGCCGTGGCCCCGTTTGGGTCGCGGATCTCCCTGGTCATCAAAGCCGACATCCGCCCGGGTTACGAAGGTGAGATCCACGGCAAACTCGAACGCCTGGAGAGCGCCATCGAGGAATCCGGGCAGTAGCGGCCCGCCAGCCGAAGGGGGAAGCCGTCGATGTGCTCCGCCCGGGTTTGCGGGGGCGGGAGGTTGCCGCAACGCGTTGGGCCGAGGAGACGAAGAAGCCGGGCTAGACGTGGTGCTCGCTATCCACCAGTGGCTCCTGGACAGGGCGCGGCTCACCGATCACCGGATAGCTGCGGGCCAGGTAATAGGTGGCAACCCCGCCCACCACGGCGATGAGCGGGCCCATCCAAAAGGTGACCGGCCCGGAAAGCAGCCCGCAGATGCTCGGAGCCAGCACCAGCGGCACCAGGTAGTACCAGTGCCTGCGGTTCAGCTGCGCGGAGCCGCGTTCAAGCTGGGCGATTACGGTGAAGCAGCCCATCAGCAGGATCGCCCCGGCCACCGCCAGCCACAGCCCGGGCGCCAGGCAGATCACCAGCGAAAAGCCCGTCACCATGGCGGCGGCCACCCACGCGAACTTTTCATTGTTGCTCACGCGTCAGGGCACCTCCAAGGCGGGTCGTGGTGCCGGTGGGCACCGAGTGTTTGTCTAAATGCCAGTCTTTCAAATCCGGGCGGGGCGCTCAATCGTACTTAAGTAGGAGAGCATCCGCGCGCCCAACGTGAGATGGCTGAAATTTTCCATCCGCGTGGTTTCTTGGCCACTCTCGCATGGCCTGTCGTACGCTGTAGTGGTGCAACTGAGGAACGACTATCGAATTCGTTTGGCCCGGACCGAGGACATCCGCCCGGCACTGCTGATGAAATTGCAGGCATGGCGCGAGGCGTATGGGCATCTGCGGCCCGAATCCTTCTTTACCGAGCAGGAGGACCAGCTAGAGGCGCAGGTCCAATGGTGGGAGCGCGGGATTGAGGCCGGCGCCCAGTTCTACGTCGCCGAACTGGCCGACGGGACCATCATCGGACTGGCTGGGGGTACCCCGGTGATCGATGAGGACAAGGACACCGGGGTCGAGATCGAGCTGGGCATGCTCTATGTGCTCTCCCCGCTGTACGGAACCGGGGTGGGCGAACACCTGCTGGAGACCGTGCTTTGTCGGCGCGACGCGCTGGTTTGGGTTCTGGAGCAGAACTCCCGCGCCCGGGCCTTCTATGCCAAGCACGGTTTTGAGACGGACGGTACCGGGGAAGACCTGGCCGGCTGCTGGGAAGGCCTGCGCGAAATCCGGATGGTGCGAAAACGTGGCTAGAACCACCGGTGCCCTGCTGCCCGGGCAGTACCCGATTGACACCGGACTGGCGGAGATTGAGCCGGACCCGTACGGGGCCGAACGCTACATCCTCAAGGTCAACGGGGTGCCCTCCTCGCATATTGACCTGAATGATCCCACGTTCCTGGACTTCGAATACATGCGGTGGATGCAACCGCTGTTTGGGTTCGGCTATCCGGCGGAGCGGTTTGATGGCCGGCAACGCAAGCTGCGCGTCCTGCATCTGGGCGGGGGCGGATGCACCATGGCGCGCTGGGTGGCAGCCACCTACGACACGCCCGGCAGGTGGTGGTGGAACTTGACGCCAAGCTCGCCGAGCTGGTGCGCACCCAGTTCCAGGTGCCCCGGGCCCCACTGGTGCGCCTGCGGGTGGGGGATGCCGCGCAGGTACTGCCCGGCCTGAGCGATGCCAGCCGGGACATCATCATCCGGGATGTCTTCGCCGGCAGCACCACCCCGGTGGAACTGACCACGCTGGAATATGCCCGTCAGGTGCAGCGCGTACTGGATGTGGGCGGCACCTACCTGGCCAATTGCGGGGACACCGCGGATCTGGCCGGGGCGCGGGCCGAGGCCGCCACCCTCAGCGAGGTGTTCGCCCATGTGGCCATGGTGGCCGATGCCCCCATGTTCAAGGGGCGGCGCTACGGGAACATCGTGTTCTTGGCCAGTGACGAACCGCTGCCGCTGGATGCCGGATTCGAACGCAACCTGCGCATGGCCCCGTTGCCGGCCCAGGTCATTTCCGGGGCCGGGGTGCGCCGCTTTATTGCCGGCGCCAGCCCGATCAGCGGCTAGCCTGCGTTACGCCGCGCCGGTGCTTCGGTAGGCGCTGCCGTTCGCGCTGCGTTCCAGAAGCAAGCCGTCAACCATGTAGCGGCGCAGCAACGCGACGTCCGGGTGGATTGTGCGCAGCCGGTCGTTGAGCCGCTCTTCACTTAATTCCTCATCAGCGCCAATCGCCGCATCCCGGATCTGGCGCAGCACCTCGTGCCGTTCAGCGGCTTCGCCGGCAGCGAGAGCAGGCGCGGCCCGTTGAAAAATCGCTGCACCCCTTCGGGCTTGGGCCGGGCCCGAGCCCGAAGGGCCGAGGTGAGCAGCTGCTCGTTCAGCTCCCAGCCCGGCCCCTGGCGCAACAGGCCAATTTTCTCCCACCGCTCCAGATTCTTCGTGGTGGTTCGATCCTCGGGCAGCTGCTCTTGCTGGCCGCAGAGCACCAGCCCAGCACGTGGCGCATCCCTGGATTCTTCATGCCGGCAAAAACTTCGATCCATTGGGTGCCCATGCCGCGTAACCTCCTGCAGGTGGGATGTGGTATTCGGCCGCCGCGGAGCGCAGGACCGTTGTCGGTGAGTCTACATTGACCCATCACGGCCGTGGCGCATGCCGGATGGCTCGGTGTACGACAAACGGGTCGAATCCGGAGCGCCATCCGACGCTCCAGAATCGACCGCGCTGCGCAGGGGCGTGGAACAGCTACACGCCCGTGAGCTGCTCGATCAGGCCAATGCCGAAGAACAACACGAAGGCGGCGGCCACTACCCACATCAGAGGGTGCACTTCGCGGGCCCGGCCCTGGGCTGAGCGGATAAACACGAAGGCGATGAAGCCGGCGCCAATGCCGTTGGCGATCGAGTAGGTGAACGGCATCAGGGTGAAGGTCAGGAACGCCGGCAGCGCCAGGCCCCAGTCGTTCCAGTCGATCTTGGTGACCTGCGAGATCATCATGAAGCCAACCACCACCAGTGCTGGGGCCACGGCCTCGAAGGGCACCAGGTAGATCAGTGGGGTCAGGAACATGGCGGCCAGCAGCAGCAGTCCAGTGATCACCGAGGCAAACCCGGTCCGTGCGCCTTCGCCGATGCCGGCGCCGGACTCGACGAAAATCTGGGACGAGGAGCTCGAGGTGCCGCCACCGACAATGGCGCCGGCGGCATCCACCAGCAGGACCTTCTCAACGTCGGGGATGTTGCCTTCCTCGTCGATGTTCCCGGCCTCGGCCGCCAAGCCCACCATGGTGCCCATGGCGTCAAAGAAGATTGACAGAAGGATCACGAACGCCAGCAGCAGCGCTGCGGTCACGCCCAGGGAGGAGAACGCGCCGATCGGGTTCACGTGGCCGATCAGGCTCAGATCCGGCAGGGTCCAGGAGGGAAGGGAGGGGACCACCAGCGACCAGCCGCTGGGGTTCTCGGCGCTGGAGGCACCGATGTCAAACATGGCCTCCAGGATGTTGGCCAGCACCGCTGCGGCGACAATGCCGATGAGGATGGCCCCCTTGACCTTGCGGACCACCAGGGCCATGGTCAGCAGCAGTCCGACGATGAACACCAGGATGGGCCAGCCTAGCAGCTTGCCGTCAAAGCCCAACCCCACCGGAACCGTGGTGCCCGCGGCGTCCGGGATGCGGCGCACAAATCCCGAGTTGACCAGGCCGATCAGGGCAATGAACATGCCGATGCCCACTACGATCGCCGTTTTCAGCGAGGCCGGCACCGCGTTGAACACCGCCGTTCTAAAGCCGGTTAGCACCAAAACGAACATCACCACGCCGGCGATGACCACCAGGCCCATGATGTCCTGCCAGGTAAGGCCCGGATTGGTGGCTACGGTGATGGCCACAAACGCATTTACGCCAAGGCCGGTGGCCATGGCGAAGGGGTGGCGGGCCCAGACGCCCATGATGATGGTCAGGATGCCGGCCACGAACGCGGTCACGGCGGCCACGCGCTGCAGCCCGAGCTCGGTGCCGCTGGCATCGGCCCCGGAGAGCACCAGCGGGTTGAGCACGACGATGTAGCTCATCGCAAAGAAGGTGGCGATGCCACCGCGGATTTCGGTGGAGAAGGTTGATTGGCGTTCGGAGATCTTGAAATAGCGGTCTACGCGCTGGGCGAACGTAAGTGTCGCGGGGGTTTGGGTGCTGGAGGACATGGTAAAAATTCTATGCTTTTCTGCCTCGGTGAAAAACCCCGAACCCCGCAATGAGTAGGCTGTGCGTGAAATCATTAGACCCAACTCACACCAATGGGAAGAATGGAAGTACATTGGGGGTAACGGGAATCACCCCGATGTAAGTGCCGGGCTATGAGGAGTGAATCTGATGAGCGACCAGACACCTGCCGCAACCGAGAAGATCGAGGGGATCGTCGTTGGCGTCGATGGCTCCCAGCAATCGCGTTGCGCCCTGAAGTGGGCGGTGCGTGAGGCGAGCCGCAGGGGAACCGTGCTGAACGTGGTTTCGGCGTACACCATTCCGGTGTTCGCCGCATCGTCAATGGACGCGGGCTATTCCACCCTGGACGACGACTTGATCCGTGGCGGCGCCGAGGACATTGTGCGTCAGGCCCGCGAGGAAATAGGGGACACCGACGTTCAGGTTCGCACCTACATTGAATCCGGGGACCCCGCTGGAGTGCTATTGGACCTGAGCAATGACGCCGATCTGGTGGTCGTGGGCACCCGCGGCCGCGGCGGCTTCGTCGG
>NZ_BAXF01000107.1:0-6237 GCF_001310435.1 Arthrobacter sp. JCM 19049
GAAGTCCCCGTCAAAGGCGCCGGAGAGAATCGAGTCGGCCATCCTGCGCAGCTCATCGGCTGTCGGCGGCTCCGCCGCTCCCCGGCCACGATCCGGTCCACCTCGGCCCGCTCGGCCCCGGCACGGAACCGGGTGGCCATCACCTCCGGGTTGTTCAGCGTCGCGGTGCGGATGGCGTACAGCCGCCACAGGGCACCGGGCAGCGAGCGGGCCGGGGCTTCGCTCCACAGCTCGGCCAGCACCTCGATGCCCTCATCCTCGGCCACGGCCACCAGCCGGGCACTGACCTTCGGATCCTGGTTGGCCAGCCCGCCGTGCACAAAGGCGCGGGCCGAGAGGTGCGCGGCTTCCGAAACGCGCGCGGGATCGGCACCACCCACGTAGGCTTCGAACTCGCGGGGGGTGAATGGCTTGGGCTTGTGGTGGCGGAATCCGGAGTCGTGGGGGACCTTGGAACCTGCGCGTGGGCCTTTCATGGTGTCGAGAATACTCCCTGTTGCTGTGGGTGGTCTAAAAGCGGCGGCCAGCCAGTCTACGCCACCGTGGCGCCCGGGGGCAGTTAGCTGGCACACCCCGTGGGTGAGGGGGCCAGCACCGGGCTGACCTGCGGATTAAGAGCGGGTGGCGGTGATCGGGTAACATTGATCTTGGCTAAATGCCGTGCGCCTTTAGCTCAGTTGGTAGAGCACTGGACTTTTAATCCATTGGTCGTGGGTTCGAGCCCCACAGGGCGCACCGTCAAGATCGGGTCCGGCGAGGAACACCTCGTGGGGCCCGATCGTTTTTGTTTCGTGCATCCGCGGCGAGGCGGTTATGGCGTGGACCGGTCAGGGGACGCGGCGAGCCGCTCAAGAAACACCCCGACGCGCTGCATCAGCAGCGCAGTGGCCTGCGGATCGTGGCCGGGCAGGGAACTGTCGGTGAACAGGTGGGCCCGTCCCGGTAGGTGAAAAGCTGCGCCAGCCCGCGCCCGGACCCTGCACGAACTGCTGCGCCGCGTCCAGGTCCCCTTCATGGGCGAAAAACGGGTCATCTGCCATGCCGTGGATCTGCACCGGCACGGTACTCGGCCACGGCCCGGAGGACCAGGGGGCCTGCGGGTCCACAAAGGACTCCAGCAGCAGGGCACCACGCGCCCCGGCCCGCTGTTGGGCGAAGCGCTGGGCCAACATCACGCCCCAGGAGATCCCGGCATAGACCAGATCCTGCGGCAGGCGCCCACCAGCTCATCGGCCCGCTGGTTCACCGTCTCCTGCCCGAGCCGCTGCACCAGCTCCATCCCGGAGGGAATGTCGGGCGGCAATTTGCCGGCAAAGAAGTCCGGTGTGTGAACGACGTGCCCGGCCTGCTCCAATTCATCGGCCAGTGCGCGCACCCCGTCGGTCAGGCCCTGCACGTGGTGGAACAAGATGACTTCGGCCATGGGGGCTCCTGAGAGTGGGAGAGGCGGGGATGCGCCCGATCCTAGGGTGTGGGCCGCAGCGCGTCAACGTCCCGCCGCCGCTAACGCCCGGCACCGCCTAGCGTTCGTCCACCAGGTTCTCGATGCGCTGGGGCAGGTGCTGAAGCGCCGAATCCCAGCCGGGCATCTCACTGTTGATCTCCACGCTGTACCCCTCGGTGAGGATGAACTCGGCGCAGGTCAGGGTCTGTGATCCGGAGGTGCTTTCGTAGATGAAGGCGCGGCGGATGTCATGCCACAACAAGGTGGCGGACTCGTCGATGACCAGCCGGTGGGTTGAACCTCGACGGTGCGCTGCGGGTAGCTCATGGGGGCCTTCCGTGGCTGAAAAACGTGCTTTCGTCCCAGTGTAAGGGCAGGATGCGGCGAATCCGGAAGGCCCGGGCCGCAACTCAGGTAATCTTTGGCGGATCCACACGACGCAGCGAGCCCTCGGGCTCCGCGGGTGGCATCTACTGCGTATTCACAGAATCACGAAAGAACCTATTAGGAGCTTCACTTCGCGAATGCGCCTGCGGTGGATGGCTTTAATCCGTGCTTGCTGTTGTCTACGCAGCGATTTCACACGCAGATAGGGAAGCAAAGATATGTGTCAACGAGTGGGTGTCGTTTTCTGCACTTTTTACGCGCGAGGGACCGGCGGGCCAAGGTAGAGCAAGGTGCTGAAGAGCACGACTACGAGTACCAGTAAAAGCAGGATTGCTATTACTGGTCTACGTAATACGAACGCCTGCATCTGTTCAATTAATCCCTTAGGGGCGTCGCGGCCCGGGGCGAGACGCCAGTCTCCGTCCAGAAGGCCATGACGATGTACATAGAGCTCGAAGGGAACTGTTGCGAAAGGGATGATGGCAAGTACCAGTCCCGTCGATCCCACTGACGGACTCCACTTCTGATTAACCCACACGAAAACCGTCGTAACCGCGTAGCTAAGAAATACGAAGCCGTGAACGCCCCCTGTGATGGGAACAATATTGACGGTATCGGTAGCGCGCAAAATAAGGCCGGTAATCAGCCCAGCCCAGGTAACTACCTCTGCAATGGCGAAGAAGCGAAATAGTGCCCGCGGCTAACGCCTCGTGGGTGTGATCGTGTAATCAAAGCTGAAACGGTCCTTTCGGGCGCGTAAGGATCACGAGATTAGGTGGCCAAGGGGTCACCAGTGCCGTCTGCTCAATCTTCTTTCGCCTTGGTTGCCCGGTGCAGGGCAACGATGCCCCCGGTGAGGTTGCGGAACTCCACGTTCTGCCAGCCGACGGCCAGGAACTTGTGGGCAAGCTGCTGCTGGTTCGGCCAGGCGGCAATCGACTCCGCCAGGTAGCGTACGCCGAGGGGTTCGAGGAGACCAGGTAGCCCAGCGCCGGAATCACCCGGGGCAGGAACTGCTGGTAGGCAATCCGGATCGGGGCGAAGGTGGGGGTGGAGAACTCCGCCACCACAATCCGTCCGCCGGGTTTGGTGACCCGACGCATCTCGGATAGCGCCTTTTCGGTGTCGGAGATGTTGCGCAGCCCGTAGGAGATGGTCACCGCGTCAAAGGTGTCGTCCTCAAACGGCAGATCGGTGCCGTCCCCGTACACGAATTCCAGTTCCGGGTGGCGCTTGCGGCCCTCGGCAAGCATGCCGTGGGACATGTCGCAGGCGGTGACCTTCGCCCCGGCCTGTGCGAAGGGAACCGAGGAGGTGCCGGTGCCGGCCGCCAGGTCCAGGATCCGCTCCCCGGACTTGGGGTTTACGGCCTCGGTGGTGAGCTTGCGCCAGTAGTTGACGATGCCGCCGGTCATCAGGGTGTTGAGCAGATCGTAGCGGGGTGCCACGTTGTCGAACATCTCCTGAACCTGGTTTGCCTGCTTGTCCAGGCCCGCACGCACATTATGGGAAGTCATGGATCCAAGTCTTTCACAATCTTGGTGGGTTGCGTCCAGCCTGTGCCGCACATCGCCTCGCGCCCCGGCAGGTGCCGGGCGCGGGATGCGCACGGTCAGAGCAGGGAGTCCAGCCGGGCGTAGCTTGCCTCCATCCCGTCGGTCATCCCGGTGCCCAGGATCGAGTCGCGGGTGTGGGCGTCCGGGTAGGTGATCACCAGGGTCAGCAGGGTTCCGCCGGGCGCCGGGGTCAGTGTTAGCTCATTGACGGTGACCGGGGAATCGGTGCCGATCATCTGCTCGGTGGTGCGTTCGTAGACCGGGGCCTGGCGGGCCAGGATTCGGCCGCAGAAGCCGAATCCTTCCTGCCCCGATCCGGCCTGCGGTTCCCACCAGGAACGGTGTTCCTGCCCTACCTCGCTGCCGACCACGCATTCGGTCAGCCCCCAGCCGTCCGGGCCGAACATCCAGCGGCGCAGCATTTGGGGGTCGTGGTAGGCGTGCCAGGCCTGCTCCCGGCTGCCGCGGATGACCCGGCTAATGCGCACCTTCGTGTCGCTGAGCAGCTGGGCCTCGGTGGGCCGTGCCAGGGCCACATCACCCAGGTCGACCAGCACCTGGTCCAGCTGTCCCATGGCCAGGCGCAGGCCTTCATCCATCCCCATTTCCAGCAGCTGCTCCAGGTCCTCGACGGAATTGAAGTGGGAGGTGACCGTCAATTTCGAGCCTTCTTCCCACGGGCCGAAGGTGAAGCTGACCCGGGTGGTGGGCAGTTGCCGATTTGGTCCCCCCTCGGCCGTGGCGAAGCCGTCGATGACCTCGAAGAGCCTGTGTTCGAGAAGTTCACTCCACTGCCAGTAGCCGTGGAACGTCTCGCCCTCGGGGGAGGTCATGTAGTAGTGGCTGAAGCCGTTGGCGCAGCCGTCGTGGCGGGTGAAGGTGGCCGGGTAGCCCGGAGGCCCCCAGAATTTTTCGATCTGGCGCGGGTCGAGGTAGGCCTGCCAGAGCCGTTCGACCGGCACGGGGAATTCGGCGTGCACGGTGAGGGTCAGTGTGTCGGCGTCCTTGAGGACCGAGGTGACGGGCATGGCGTGCTCCTTAGGATGGTGCCTCGTCGGCGAGGAAGCCATCCAGGCGATCGATGCGCTGGCGCCAGATGTCCTCGAAGGCTGAGAGTGTTTGCGTGATGTGCCGGAGTCTTTCCGGCTGGCCCCGAACGAGTCGTTCGCGGCCACGTGCGATCTTGCTGACCAGGCCCGCCGCCTGAAGCGCGGCCACATGCTTTTGCACTGCGGCGAAGGACATGTCGTAGTCCGCCGCCAGGTCCGAGATGCTGACCTCGGCGTTAAGGGTTCGCCGCACCATGTCACGTCGTGTGGCGTCGGCCAAGGCACGGAAGACCCGGTTCAGCTGCTCATCGCTCAACTCTTGTACAACCATTTGGTTGTACAAAACCGGATGCCGCGCGGGCTGGGTAGGGGGCGGGGCAGAAAAATCTCCGCAATTCACTAGGGCGCTCGTCAGGTGACAATTCACCTAATGAAAAGGTGATAAGTCCCCGGGATTCAGGGCGACGGCTCCGGCTCTTCCCAAGGCGTCGCCCGGAGCCTAGCATCGAAGTCACCACCGAGGGGACGGACAGAGCACGCTAGGGGGCACAATGGGCGAGGCGATCATCCAGATTTCCGCACTGAGGAAGAGTTTCGGACGCGTCGAGGCGCTAAGGGGCCTGGATTTGGAGTTGGCTCCCGGTCAGATCCATGGCTTTCTTGGCCCCAATGGGTCGGGCAAGACCACGACCATCCGGGTGCTGTTGGGGCTGTTGCGTGCCGATGCGGGCCGGGTGCGGCTTTTCGGGGCTGATCCGTGGCGCGGGGCGGTGTCCCTGCATCGGCGTTTGGCCTACGTCCCCGGGGAGGTGAACCTGTGGCCGAAGCTGACCGGCGGGGAGGTGATTGACCTGCTCACCGCGCTGCGCGGCGCCGTGGACAAGGCGCGGCGCGATGAGATGATTGAACGCTTTGAACTGGATCCGCGGCGCAAGACCCGCACCTATTCCAAAGGCAACCGGCAAAAGGTGGCCCTGGTGGCCGCCCTGTCCAGTGACGTGGATCTACTGATCCTCGACGAGCCGAACAGCGGCCTGGACCCGCTGATGGAACGCGTGTTCCAGCACGCGGTGCAGGAAGCGGCCGAGCGCGGCACCGCCGTGCTGCTCTCCAGCCACCTGCTGGCCGAAGTGGAGAAGCTGTGCAGCCACGTCACCATCATCCGCGATGGGCGCAGCGTGGAATCCGGAACCCTGCAACAGCTGCGCCACCTGACTCGCAGCGATGTGGTGCTTTCTAGTGACATTCCGCTGGAGCGGCTGCGCGGGTTGGAGGGAGTGGAGGCGGTCCACCAGGAGCAGGGCTGATCCGGTTCAGCATCGAGCAGCAGCGCGTGGCCGGACTGCTGCGGGTGCTTGGCGGGTACACCGTGCACTCCTTCAGCTGCACCCCGCCGAGCCTGGAGGAGCTGTTCCTGAACCACTATCAGTCCGGGGCGGGACGATGAGTGCCCGGCGCGGGGGCCGGCATGCGCAGGTGGGTGTGCGCCGGCAGGGGTTCGGCGCCGCACTGCTCCTGTGGCGGCGGATGCTGTTCGCCTCCCGGTGGGGCATCCTGGTCTGGTCACTGGTGATGGCGGGGCTGCTGTACTACATGGTCCAGGCGGTGCGCACGTGATGGGCCCGGACGGGTTGCAGGCCCGGGCACAGGTGATTGGGCTGCCGGCCGGAGCCATGTTGTCCGGGCCCGGGTACGGACTGGAGGACTATACGCCGCAGGCCATGGCGGCCAACGAGCTGCTCGGGGGGCTTCGCGGTGGCCGTGGCGATCATGTCCCTGCGTCTGGCGGAGCGCCACACCC
>NZ_BAXF01000108.1:0-6218 GCF_001310435.1 Arthrobacter sp. JCM 19049
CGCGCGCGCCAGCAGGTGGGTGCCGCCCACGTCGGGAAAGAATCCGATGGAGACCTCTGGCATGCCGCATTTGCTGGCCTCGGTGACCACACGGTGGCTGCCGTGGGCCGAGATGCCTATGCCTCCGCCCAGAACGATGCCGTCCATGAGGGCGATGTAGGGTTTGGGGTATTCGTCAATCAGCGCATTGAGCTGGTATTCAATGCGCCAGAATTCCTCGGTCGACCCTTCGCGGTCATTAATGTCGCGATAGATGGCAACGATGTCTCCACCGGCACACAGCCCGCGCTCCCCGGCCCCGGTCACCGCGACCTGGTGGATCTGCGGATCATCACGCCAAGCCAGCAAAACGTCGAGCATCTGCTGGCACATCGCGGTCGTCAGGCGTTCAGCGCACGGGGACGGTCCAAGGTGATTAGCCCCAGGGTGCCGCGCTGTTCAATGCGGATATCGCTCATCTATCAGGCCTTCTCGTGAGGACGGTCACATTCTACTGACGAATATACTCGGACATCCAAGTATTTTGAAGGGTCCCATCCAAACTCGCTCGCCGCAGCGGCCAGCCCGTGATTTCATCGACCCGGATTCCCGCGCCAAAAATTGATAGGTTGAAGACGTGAAGATTGCGACTTGGAATGTGAACTCCCTCAGGCCCGCGCCGACCGTGTCGAGGACTGGCTGCGGCGCACCGACGTCGATGTCCTGGCGATCCAGGAAACCAAGTGCAAGGACGAGAACTTCCCCTGGGAACTGTTCGAAAACAACGACTACGAGGTGGCCCATTTCGGGGTGAACCAGTGGAATGGGGTGGCGATCGCCTCCCGCGTGGGGCTGGACGACGTCGAACGCACCTTTGGCGGTCAACCCTCCTTCGGCAAGGGTGGGAAGGATCCGATCCAGGAGCCGCGCGCCATGGCCGCCACCTGCAACGGCGTTCGCGTGTGGAGCCTCTACGTTCCCAATGGACGCGCACTGGATGACGAGCACATGGAATACAAGCTGCAGTGGCTCGATGTGCTGAAGG
This sequence comes from Arthrobacter sp. JCM 19049, assembly GCF_001310435.1. Lineage (NCBI taxonomy): Bacteria > Bacillati > Actinomycetota > Actinomycetes > Micrococcales > Micrococcaceae > Arthrobacter > Arthrobacter sp. JCM 19049. The sequence goes on from NZ_BAXF01000108.1 coordinate 1,025, forward strand.
ACAATGCGGCCTCCTGGCTGGAACGGGATCCCGACGCCCAAATTGCCCTGGCCGGGGACTGGAACATTGCTCCAAGGGACGAAGATGTGTGGGACATCGACTTCTTCGTTGAGAACCGGATGACCCACGTTTCCGAGCCCGAGCGCGCCGCGTTCCGGGCCTTTGAGACCGCAGGGTTCAGCGACCCGGTGCGCCCCTTCACCGAGGGCGCCTTCACCTACTGGGACTACACTCAGCTGCGCTTCCCGCGTGGTGAGGGTATGCGCATCGACTTCGCGCTAACCTCGCCGGCGCTGGCCGCCCGGGTGAACAATGCCTGGATTGACCGTGAAGAACGCAAGGGCAAGGGTGCTTCGGACCATGCCCCGGTGGTTGTGGAGCTCGCCGGCTGATGACTCCGGAGATCTCTGGCCCACTTCAGGAGCTGAGTGCAGCCACCGCTCACCTTCGGGTGTATGAACCGCTGGCCGCCTTTGAGGACTGGGCGCAGAGTATCATCCTGTCCACCCCCAAGCGCGACTGGCAACAATCCGAGGAACATGAAACCCGTCTGCTCTGGACACGCACGTTGCGCAGGGTTTCGGATCCCTTCCCCCACGACGAGCCGGAGTTCTTCCGAGCGGTAACCGTCGCTGGCTATGACGGTACAGAGCACACGCGTACTGCCCAGGCCAACTGCCGGCCCGGGCGCTGCTCGCCGCGGAGCAGGCGGAGGAAGCTATGCGTCCGGAGGTTTTTGACCTGCTCGTTCCCCCCGCAGCGCGGGAAGCCAACGCTGTCCGGTTGGACACCAACCGGCTGGCCGAGGACCTGACGCACCTGAACACCCGCACCTCCAGCTGGGGCATCCCCTTGAGCTGGTTCGCGCTCTTCCGCGAGGATGACGAGGTTCGGGTTCACCAGCAGGGCGACAAGTTGCGCTCGGTTCGCCTGCTGACCACGTTTTCGCAGGCAGTGGAGCGACTGTCTTGGGCCCTGAACGTCATGGTCGCGCACGCCGCCCAGGCCCCGCTGTTTGAAGAACTGGGACAATTGGGCACCTGGCTGGAGGGCTTTGACCGGGAGTCGGTGCTTGAACTCGATTACGGCCCCTGGCCGAATTGGTCTGGCCGGACGATTCGGTCAATGACCTGCACCATGGCCTGCAGGCGCTGGAAGAGAGCGACACCACCGGGGCGGCTGCCGCATACCGCAGGTTAAGCAACCGGTGGCTGGGGCCGCGACATCTGGGACGCGCCAACTAGGGCCGGCCACGGGAGGCGGGTGAGCCTTCGGTCCGCGCCACCGACAAGCTTAACGCAAAAAGCCTTCCCGAAGGAAGGCTTTTCTTGGCGACCCTGACGGGACTTGAACCCGCGACCTCCGCCGTGACAGGGCGGCGCGCTAACCAACTGCGCTACAGGGCCATGTGATTTGGATTGCCACCCAAACGACATAGTAAAACCCTCGGTCACCCGAGGCTTGCGTGGCTCCGACCGGCGTCGATCCGGTGACCTTTCGATTTTCAGTCGAACGCTCTACCAACTGAGCTACAGAGCCTGGCATCGCCATTGCTGACGGACACCCGGTATCCAATTTCTTGGAAACCTAAGCGACCCTGACGGGACTTGAACCCGCGACCTCCGCCGTGACAGGGCGGCGCGCTAACCAACTGCGCTACAGGGCCTTGCTATTGCAAGCCGGTGAATTACTCCACCTGGCAATCGATACCGATTGCTTGTACCCCCAACGGGATTCGAACCCGTGCCGCTGCCGTGAAAGGGCAGTGTCCTAGGCCGCTAGACGATGGGGGCCTATGATCTGCTGCGGTTTCTTGCGTCTCCGCTGCGGACTTCAATAACTATACGTGGCATTTTTTGATTTCGCAAAACGAGCTCCACCCCTCCCGTGGCGCACCCGAAGACCCTTCGCCGCCATCTTCCAACGTAGTCTGGAGGCATGGATTTGCAGATGCCCGACGAGGAGTTTGACGAGCTGGTCCGTCAGGCGATCGAGCGATTCCCGCCTCTGCTCAGCGCATGATGGATAACGTCGCCTTCTTCATTGAAGACGAGTACGAACCCTTGCCCGGAGAACCGGAAAACACCGAGATTCTGGGCATCTATGAGGGCATCGCCCTCACCGAGCGGGACCACGACTGGGCGGCGGGTGCCATGCCGGACCGGATCATCATCTTCAAAAACCCAACGCTGCGGGTCTGCCGATCACCTGAAGAAGTGGTACGGGAAGTGGGCATTACCGTTATGCACGAGCTCGCTCATCACTTCGGCATCGGTGACGCCCGACTGCATGAATTGGGCTGGGGATAGCTCCGAAGGCGGCGCAAAGTTTTTTGAGATCTGCGTCACCAGGCAGGTTCCCGCCGCAGGGCGAGACCGCCGCACCCCACGCCGATCGCGACCGGATCAAACCGCGGATCCCCTTAAGAGCCTATCTATAGGTAACGGACGAGAGCTGCCGGAGAGGGGCCGCACCCGACGCCATCCGACCCAGCCCGTGTTGGATCCAGGACCACCGCCCGGACTCTTTCCGACAGCGAATGCAGGACGCTTCCTTATACCGAATCGCAACAATCCTCCAAATTCTGAGACGTTCATGCGGAGTTTAGCGAGGCCCAGCACTAGCTCAAGGAAACCCAATCTCTTTCATGCATACCAAAAGTCCTCATGTCACACCGTTTCGGAAGAATCTTCCAGCAATGTAATTCATGTGACTGGTGTGACGAGTGTTGCCATCGGTTACGGAATTGGCCTAGTGTGCTAGTTGGAACCTTATCCAAACCGTGACCTTTGAGACGGATTTCGAAGGCTTCATAACAACGGATGCGGGCACCACTCATCATCATTCAAAACTCGTGAGGAACGACCACATGCCTAAACGCCACACGCTCAGCGTCGCTGCATGCTCCCTTGCCCTGGCTGCCACCTGCCTCGCCGGCGCCATTCCGGCGGCGGCCTCCAGCCAGCCATCTGTTACCTCATCCTTCACGGTCCCGGCAGCACCAGAAGGTTCGAGCATGCCCACTGCCGCAGAGGTGGAAGCCGCCAAGGGCGACAAGGCCGCGACCGACGCCATGATCAGCCGACTGGAGAGCTCACTGGCCGCCAGCCGGGATCAGCTGGAGCAGGCGGAAGCTGAGGCACTGCAGGCGCAAGATGTTCTACTCACGGCCACCGAAGAGCGCGACGCCCGCGTTGCCGAGGCCGACCGGGCCCGCGAGCAGGTGAAACTGGCCAAGACCTACTTGGACCAGAGCCGCGAAGCCGTTGGAAATATCGCGGCCGACCTGTACCGCGGCGGCGCAAGCTCCTCCACCCTGGGCATTCTCCTGCAGGACGACGAGTCCAACGACGTGTTCTACAAGGCCGCAACCATTGATGCGCTGAGCCAAAGCCAATCCCACAAACTGAACTCCGCCGCTGAAGCGCAGGCCCTGGTCGACGCCTGGCAGGATTATTCGTCTGCAGCCGAAAAGGCGGCAAAGAAGGCCACCGAGGACTACGATCAGGCTGCTTCGACCGCCAACTCCACGTTGAACCGCTACGAATCCGCCGTGGATCCCCAGCGCAAGCTGCGCGACGAACTGATCGGTCACCTGGCCACCCTGCAAGAGCAGGAAGAAGCCGAGGTTCGCAAGCAGGTCGAGAAGGCTGAAGCCAAGGCGGACGAAGAGAAGCTTGACTCCGTCATTGCCCAGGACACTGAGCCCAAGGTTGAGGACAACGAGCAGGCCCCGACGGTCGGGCAGGTCACTCCGCTGACGGTGGAGAAGCCTCAGGAACTGGCTGCCAGCGAGCCGGAGGACTCACAGGAGCAGGACAAGCCGAACGTGGCGCCAACTCCGGAAGTCGAAACGGAGCAGGCCGAGGAGGAGAAGCCTCAGGAAGCAGCCAAGCCGACCCCGAAGCCGGAGCAGAGCAAGGCACCCGAGCCAGAGCAGCCAAAGGCCGAAAAGCCGAAGGCCACCGAGAAGCCCGAGGAAACCAGCAAGCCGAAGGCGGATAAGCCCAAGGAATCAACGAAGCCAAAGACGGAAAAGCCCAAGCTGAGAAGCCGAAGGAAACCGCCAAGCCCAAGCCGAAGCCGCAGCCGCAGCCGCAGGCCACTCCGAAGCCTGCTCCCAAGCCGAAGCCTAAGCCGCAGCCTAAGCCGCAGGTGACGGAGAAGCCCAAGGAAACCATCACCCCGCAGAGCAGCAGCAACTACTCGGCGGCGATCTCCTGGGCCATGAAGACCGCCAATGACCCGAGCAAGTACTACGTCTTCGGCGCCAATGGCCCGAACGCCTTCGACTGCTCCAGCTTTGCCCAGCGGGCCTTCGCCCAGTCGGGCATCTCCTTGCCACGTTCCTCCACCCAGCAGTACCAGGCTGCCCCGCAGTACGTGTCGCTGAGCCAGTTGCGCCCAGGGGACCTGGTCTTCTCCTCCTCCAACGGTGGGGCTTCCATGTACCACGTGGCCATCTACATCGGCAACGGACAGGTCGTGCACGCACGCAACCCACAGGCCGGCATCTCGGTGACCCCGCTGAGCTACGTCAACAACATCATGCCGCGGGCGGCACGCTACTAGGCACACCCGAAAGGGACAGCCGGCACCCGGTCACAGGGACCGTGGATGGAGCATTCTTCTCGAACTGCCCCGCCCACGGTCCCTTTTCATGCCCCGCACACCTGACCCGGCGGATGCAGGGCTCCCCAACCCTCCGCGCAACCCCCTGACGCCCAGCGGCCGCTGGATCACCGGGGCTTCCCGGCGGTCCAGCGGCCGCTCGTTCCGGCTTCCGGCTACGCGAGTGCCGGAGCGCTGGGTCTTTCTACTGTTCCTCTTCCTCGAAGTCCTTGCGGTCTGCCAGACGCGGGTCCTCGCTGTCCGGGACCACCATCACCGGGCCCTTCGAGTGGTGCAGCACGCCTGGCTGGTCGAGCCCAACAGCATGCCGGCAAATCCGCCGCGGCCCCGCGAACCGGTCACGGTCAACACCGCGTGCTCGGATTCACGGATCAGCACTTCCACCGGAGGGCCGGGGATGACATCGGTTTCCAGTTTCAAATCCGGGAAATGGGACTTCAGCCAGCGTGCACCGACTTCCATCTGATAGCGCACGTCTTCGAGCACCGCCTCCTGGTCCACGGTGGCCGGCATCCAGGCCAGCGCGGCACTGACCGGGGCCACAGCGCACACGACGCGCAGG
>NZ_BAXF01000109.1:0-6155 GCF_001310435.1 Arthrobacter sp. JCM 19049
CGCTGCGGCGGCCCGTGGCGCAGCCCCTTAGCGCCGGGAGCTGGCGGTGGTGCGGTACACGTCGTAAACCCCGTCGATGCGCCGCACCTGGTTCAGCACGTGGGTGAGGAACTTCGGGTCGCCCATCTCAAAGGAGAAGCGGGAAATCGCCACCCGCTCCCGCGTGGTCTGCACGCTGGCCGAGAGGATGCTCAGGTGGTTTTCGGCCAGGATCCGGGTGACGTCGGAAAGCAGCGACTTGCGGTCCAGCGCCTCCACGATGATCTCCACCCGGAACACCCCCGAATGCTTGTCCGCCCAGGACACCGCCACGATCCGGTCGGTCTGCTCCTTCAGCTGCGCCAGGTTCAGGCAGTCGGAGCGGTGCACGGAGATCCCCGAGCCGCGGGTGACGAACCCGGTGATCTCATCCGGTGGGACCGGTGAGCAGCAGCGGGCCAGCTTGACCAGCACATCGCCCAGCCCCTCGACCACCACGCCGGCATCGTTCCCGGTGGTGGGCTTGGAGACCACGGGGCGACCGGGCCTCCTCCTCCACCTGCTCGGACTCCGGCGGGCCGATCAGCGCGGTGAGGTGCTCGATGACGTTCTGGGCGCTGGTGTGCCCGTCGCCCACCGACTGGTAGAGCGCCGAGATGTCCTGGTGGTGCAGTCCGGTGGCCACCGCGGTGAGCAGCTCGTGGGTCATCATCTTCTGCAGCGGAAGCTGGTTGCGCCGCAGCTCCTTGGTCAGCAGCTCCTTGCCCTTCTCGATGGCCTCCTCACGCCGTTCCTTGGAGAAGAACTGGCGGATCTTGGCCTTGGCGCGGGCGGACTGCACGAAGTTCTGCCAGTCCTGGGAGGGTCCGGCCCCCTCGGCCTTGGAGGTAAACACCTCCACCACGTCACCCTGCTTCAGCTCGGTGTGCAGCGGCACGAGTTTGCCGTTGACCCGGGAGCCGATGGTGCGGTGCCCGACGTCGGTGTGCACCGAGTAGGCGAAGTCCACCGGGGTGGAGCCGGCCGGCAGCGACATGATGTCGCCCTTGGGGGTAAAGACGTAGACCTCGTTGGAGGAGATCGAATAGCGCAGCCCGTCCAGGAACTCCTCGGAGTCCTCGGTATCGGCCTGCCACTCCATGAGCGAACGCAGCCAGTCCATGTTCTGCTCGGGTGAGAGTGCGGAGTTGTCGGCGTTGCCGTGCTTGTACTGGAAGTGGGCGGCCACACCGTATTCGGCGCGCACGTGCATCTGGTGGGTGCGGATCTGGATCTCCACCGGCTTGCCGTCCGGGCCCATCACCGTGGTGTGCAGCGACTGGTAGAGGTTCAGCTTGGGCATCGCGATGTAGTCCTTGAAGCGGCCCGGCAGTGGGTTCCACTCGGTGTGCACCACGCCCAGCGCCCCATAGCAGTCCTTGACCGAGTCCACCAGGATGCGCACACCCATCAGGTCGTGGATGTCGTCGAAGTCCTTGCCGCGCACGATCATCTTCTGGTAGATCGAGTAGTAGTGCTTCGGACGGCCCGAGACCTCGGCCTGGATGCCTGGGTGGTCAGCTCGTTGGCCAGCATGGCGCGCACGTTGCCAGGTACTTCTCCCGCTCCGGGGTGCGGTCCCCCACCATCCGCACGATCTCCTGGTACACCTTGGGGTGCAGGGCGGCGAAGGAGAGGTCCTCCAGTTCCCACTTCACGGTGTTCATGCCCAGCCGGTGGGCCAGCGGGGCGAAGATCTCCAGCGTTTCCTTCGCCTTGCGCGAGCTGGACTCCGGGGAGACGTAGCGCCAGGTGCGCGCGTTGTGCAGCCGGTCGGCCAGCTTGATCAGCAGCACCCGGATGTCGCGGGACATGGCGATGACCATCTTGCGCACCGTCTCGGCCGGGGCGGCCTCCCCGTAGGTGACCTTGTCCAGCTTGGTGACCCCGTCAACCAGCATCGCGATTTCCTCGGAGAAGTCCTTGGTGACCTGCTCCAGGGAGTAGTCGGTGTCCTCCACCGTGTCGTGCAGCAGCGCCGCGGCCAGGATCGCCCCGGTCATGCCCATTTCGGCCAGGATGGTGGCCACCGCCACCGGGTGGGTGATGTACGGGTCCCCGCTCTTGCGCTTTTGGCCCTCGTGGTATTTCTCGGCGACCTGGTAGGCGCGCACCAGCAGGTCCAGGTCCGCCTTGGGGTGCTTGGACTTGACCGTGCGCAGCAGCGGTTCCAGGGTCGGTGAGGTGTTCGCGGTGGTGCCCCGGCCCGGGAAGCGCACCAGACGTGAGATGGAACGTCGCCTTGAATTGTTGAGGTTAGCTGATGCCATGCCCAACTCCTTCCCGTCCGGTAGCGGCCCTGCCCGGGAAGCGTCCGGCCGGCAGGTGGTTAACCGCGAGTGCGCCAGTGCGGGGTCTTGCACCGGCGTGACACGTTGTGCTTAATCCATTGTTTATAGCACGTTCGCGCGGTGACAACTAATTATGCTCCCCTTGCCTGGAAACGCGAAACGCCGCCGATTCACGCGAATCGGCGGCGTTTCTTACTGGTGCGGGGTTAGCGGGAGGCCAGCACCCGTTCGCGCTGGGCGATGACTTCGGGCTCGTTGCGCCGCAGCCAGGAGTACATTGGGGCCTGCACGAACAGTGTGGACAGCGCCGAGACGATCAGGCCGATGAACAGCGCCAGCGACAGGTCCTTGAGCGTACCGGCACCCAGCAGGTAGGAGCCGATGAACAGGATCGCCGCGACCGGCAGCACCGCCACCACCGAGGTGTTGATCGAACGCACCAGGGTCTGGTTCACCGCCAGGTTCACCAGCTCGTTGAAGGTGCGCTGGTCCTCCTTGGCGAAGTTCAGCGTGTTTTCCCGGACCTTGTCGAAGACACCACCGTGTCATAGAGGCAGTAGCTCATGATGGTCAGGAAGCCGATGATCGCGCTCGGGGTGATCTCAAAGCCCGAGAGCCCGTAGATCCCGGCGGTCACCACGATCACGGTCATCAGCCCGATCACCGCGGCGATCGACATCTTCCAGGTGCGGAAGTACGCGGCCATCAGCAGCGTCACCAGCACCACGAACGCGACCAGCCCGAACAGGGCCTGGCGTGAAACGTCTTGGCCCCAGGTGGGGCCGATGAACGTGCTGGTCACGTGGTCCGCGTTCACCCCGTAGGCCTCGGCCAGCTGCCCGCCGATGGCCAGGGTCTGATCATCGCTCAGCCGGTCGGTCTGCACCCGGATGGTGCCCGGGGCGATGTTGGTGACCGTCGCCTCCTGGCCCGGGACGGCGGCGGAGACAGCGTCCTCCCCGAGCTTCACGTCGGTGTTCTGCACCGCCGAGACGGTGAACTCCGAACCACCGCGGAAATCGATGCCCAGGTTGAACCCGCCCTTGACCACGGGCACCAGGATGGAGAGCACCATCAGCACGGCGGCGATGGAGAACCACAGCTTGCGCTTGGCCACGAACGGGTAGGAGCGCTTGCCGGTGTAGAGTTCGTTGCCCCATTGAGCGAGCTTATTCATTGTTCTCCTCCCGGTTCGCTTCGGCGGCCCGGCGTTCGGCGATCGTCATCCTGCGGGTGGCCTCGGCGGCGGCCTTGGTGTTCTTCTTGCCGCGCGCGTGGTGACGTTCTCGTTGAACCGGCGGACCTGCCCGGCCCCGCGATACAGCGGCACCGCGCCAGGAGCGACGGGTCCAGCCCGGACCAGCGGTGGCCCTCGGCGAAGAACTTGGTGCGCGAGAGCACCACCAGCAGCGGGTGGGTCAGCCCGTAGACGATGATCAGGTCGATCACCGCGGTCAGGCCCAGGGTGAACGCGAAGCCGCGCACGTTGCCCACCGCCACGATGTACAGCACCACCGCGGCCAGCAGGTTCACGGCCTTGGAGACCAGGATGGTGCGCCGGGCCCGTCCCCAGCCACGTCGATGGCCCCCGCCAGCGGACGGCCCTCGCGCAGCTCATCGCGCACGCGTTCGAAGTAGACGATGAACGAGTCGGCGATCAAGCCGATCGCCACGATCAAGCCGGCCACGCCGGCCAGCGAGAGCCGGTAGTTCATCGTCCAGCCCAGCAGCAGCAGCGCCAGGTAGGTCAGCACACCGGAGGCCAGCAGCGACAGGATGGTGACCAGGCCCAGGCGCGGTACTGGAAGAGCGAGTAGATGAACACCAGCACCAGGCCGATGACGCCGGCGATCAACCCGCCGCGCAGCTGATCAGCGCCCAGGGTGGCGGAGATCTGCTGTTCGGACTGGATCTCGAAGCTGATTGGCAGTGCACCGTACTTCAGCTGCTCGGCCAGCGCCTGGGCGGACTCCTCGGTGAAGCCGCCGGTGATCTGCGGGCGCCCGTCGCTGATGACGGCGTTGGTGGTCGGCGCGGAGATCACGGTGCCATCCAGCACGATCGCGAACTGGTTGCGCGAACCCTGCAGCGAGACCAGACGCTGGGTGGTGTCCGAGAAGGTCTTGGTGCCTTCGCTGTTGAACTCGATGACCACGGCCCAGTCGCCGGTCACCGCGCCCTGTGCGCCGCGGGTCATCTGCGCGTAGGCGTCGGAGATGTCCTGGCCGGGGATTTCCACCGGGCCCAGGATGTACTTCGCGCCCATCCGGGGGTCGCACGAAATCATCGGCTCATCCGGGTCGTGGGTGGTCGATTCGCGCTTGTCCAGCTCGCTGGGGCAGTCGTAGGCCTCGAAGTCCTTGTAGAGCTGCGGGCTGATCCAGTTGGTGTCCGAGGCGTTCTCCGGCTTGCCCTCGGGCTTGGGGATCTCCGCCTCCGGGGTGCGTTCTTCCTTCGGGGTGGCCTCGAAGCGCCGGTGATCAGCACCGGGCGGAACTCCATGTTGGCCGAGGCCTGGATCAGTTCGCGGGTCTTGGTGTCCGGCACGCCGGGCATCGAGACGACCACGTTGCTGCCGGACTGGGTGGTGATCTCCGCTTCGGAGACGCCGCTGCCGTCCACGCGCTGGCGGATGATCTCCACCGCCTGCTCCAGCTGGTCCTGGTCGATGCTTTCATCGCCCTGGACCCGCGGGGCCAGGATCATCTGGGTGCCGCCTTCCAGGTCCAGTGCGAGTTTGGGGGCGAAGCTGGTCTTGCCGGTGGCGACGCCGGCGACAAGGATGCCGGTGGCGATGATCGTCAACGCCAGCAGCCAGATCAACGCCCGGTGCGCCTGTTTTACAGGTCCAATTGATGACATCTAGAGTGCTTTCTCATCGAGGAGACTTCGGTGAGCCCACAAAACGGGGCCAAGGGGATTAGGCGTTGCGCTCGTCCTTGCCCTCGTCGTCCAGGCGACGCAGGGTCTCTTCCGCGGTCTCGGTGCCGGCGGCCGGGGCCTCGGTCTGCACCTCGGGCTCGATGAACTGGGCGATGGCCTGGCGGTGCACGGTCAGCACGGTGCCCGGGGCGACCTCCAGCTCAACCCGGTCCTGCTCGTCGATGCGCACCACGGTGCCGAAGATCCCGGAGTTGGTCATCACCTTGGCGCCGGGAACGGTCTTCTCCTTCAGCGTCTCCTGCTGCTTGCTGACCTTTTTGCGTCCACGGATCATCATGATGATCAGCACGGCGAACAGTCCGACCATCAGGATCATCGAAGGGTTGAAACCGCCCGCGGCGGCCTGTGCAAACGTCACGGAGTACACGAATATACCTGCTAACAAATCGACAAAAAGAGCGTGTGGCCCGGCATCCCGCGGTTTCGCGGTCATGGCACGGGCCACTTCAGTCTAGTCGCTGAAGCCAGCGGGGTAACACATTTACGCCTGCAGAGGACTAATCCTCATCGGATTCATAGTTTTGCGCCCCGGCGAACAGGGCGTCCTTCGGCACGGCCAGGCCCAGGTGCTCCCAGGCTTCGGGCATTGCGATGCGTCCGCGCGGGGTGCGTCCCATCAGTCCCTCACGCACCAGGTAGGGTTCTGCCACGGTTTCCACCGTTTCGGTTTCCTCCCCCACCGCGATCGCCAGGGTGGACAGGCCCACCGGTCCCCCGCCGAACTTCTGGCACAGGGCCTGCAGCACGGAGCGGTCCAGCCGGTCCAGGCCCTTGACGTCGACCTCGTACATGTCCAGTGCCGCGGCCGCGGCCCGCTGGTCGATCTGCTCCAGGCGGTTGACCAGCGCCCAGTCCCGCACCCGGCGCAGCAGCCGGTTGGCGATGCGCGGGGTGCCTCGCGAG
>NZ_BAXF01000110.1:0-6095 GCF_001310435.1 Arthrobacter sp. JCM 19049
TCCACACGACCCCGCGCAGCCGGCGCAGCACCAGGCCAGGGAGGTGGCCAGGTCATCGTGGGCCGGATCGAACTCGGCATCCAGCCTTTCCAGCGCCTGGCCGGCGACGTCGGGGGCGGGCACGAAGTTCTTGCGCACGTTCTTGGGCATGGAGCGGATCAGCGCGGTGATCAGCTCGTGGCGCAGCCCCGGGATCAGCCACTGGAAGCGGGCCGGGTCCAGCTGGTTCAGGAACACCACCGGCACCTGCAGGCTCACCCCGTCGCCCTCCCCGGCCCGGGCGGCCGGATTGTACTCGTACTTCAGCGGCAGCTCGATGGACCGTGGCGCCAGGTGGTGGGGAAGGCGGCGTCATCCAGCTGCTCGGCGTCGGCCTCGATCAGCGCCTCGGGATCGAAGTCCAGCAGTGTCGGGTCGGTGGTGCGGGCCTTCTTCCACCAGCGGTCGAAGTGGCGCTCGGAGACGACCGAGGCGGGGATGCGCGCGTCGTAGAAGTCGAACAGGTCCTCGTCCGAGACTCGCAGGTCGCGCCGGCGCAGGCGGGTTTCCAGTTCGTCGATCTCCTGGAGCACCTGGCGGTTGCGGGCGAAGAACTTGTGGTGGGTGCGCCAGTCGCCCTCCACCAGGGCGTGGCGGATGAACAGGTCCCGGGCCAGTTCGGCGTCCACCCGCCAGTATTGGATGCGGCGCTGGGCGATGACCGGCAGCCCGAACAGGGTGACCTTCTCATAGCCGAGCACCGCGCCGTTGCGCTTGGACCAGTGCGGTTCGGAGTAGCTGTGCTTGAGCAGGTGCGGGGCGACCTGCTCCACCCATTCGGGTTGATCGCCGCGTTGACCCGGGCCCAGAGCCGGGAGGTTTCCACCAGCTCGGCGGCCATCACCCAGCTGGGGGACTTCTTGAACAGCCCGGAGCCGGGGAAGATCGCAAAACGGGTGCCGCGCGCCCCGGTGTAGTCGCGCTTGCGTTCGTCGTACATCCCGATGTGGGAGAGCAGCCCGGCCAGCAGGCTCATGTGCACGGTGTCCTCGTTGGCGGCCGGGTTGATCGGTTCGGCGGCCACGCTGATCCCCAGCGGCTTGGCCAGCTGGCGCAGCTGGGTGAACAGGTCCTGCCATTCGCGCACCCGCAGGTAGTTGATGTGCTCGGCCTTGCACAGTCGGCGGAACGCGGAGGAGGAGAGCTCCTTCTGCTTTTCCAGCAGGTAGGCCCACAGGTTCAGCAGGGCGATGAAGTCGGACTTCTCGTCGGTGAAGCGCCGGTGCAGTTCCGCGGCGCGTTCGCGCTGCCCGGTTTCCTGGCTGGGCCGTTCGCGCGGGTCCTGAATGCTCAGCGCCGCGGTGAGCACCATCAGCTCCTTGGCGACCCCGCGCCGGGCCCCCTCCACGATCATCCGCCCCAGGCGCACATCCAGCGGCAGCTGGGCCAGCTGGCGTCCGACGTCGGTGACCTGGGCGCCTTGTCGCTGGACAGGGCGCCAGTTCGCGCAGCAGGTTCACCCCGTCGGTGATGGCGCGCATCTCCGGGGGCTGGACGAACGGGAAGCTGGCCACCTGGCCGGCGGAGCCCACCACGCCCAGGGAGATCATCTGCAGGATCACGCTGGCCAGGTTGGTCCGCCGGATCTCCGGGTCGGTGAATTCGGGGCGTGCCTCGTAGTCCTGCTGGGAGTAGAGCCGGATGGCGATGCCCTCCGAGACGCGCCCGCAGCGCCCCGAGCGCTGGTTCGCGCTGGCCTGGGAGACCCGTTCGATGGGCAGGCGCTGGACCTTGGTGCGGTGCGAGTAGCGGGAGATGCGCGCGGTGCCGGTGTCGATCACGTACTTGATGCCCGGCACGGTCAGCGAGGTTTCGGCCACGTTCGTGGCCAGGATGAGGCGCGGAGTGGGGCCGGGGTGGAAGACCTTGTGCTGCTCGGCCAGGGACAGGCGGGCGAACAGCGGCAGGATCTCATAGCGCGGCAGGCGCGGGTTGCCGGCCACCAGGGTGCGCAGCGCGTCGGCGGCGTCGCGGATTTCGCGTTCGCCGGAGAAGAAGATCAGGATGTCCCCGGGCTCCTCCCGGGACAGTTCGCGCACCGCCTCGGTGACCCCGTCCAGAGGGTCGCGGTCATCTTCCAGCGAGTCGCCGTTGGCGTCCTCCTCCGCCTCGTCCCCGAGCGGCTCGTCCAGCGGCCGGTAGCGGATCTCCACGGGGTAGGTGCGTCCGGAGACCTCTAGGATCGGGGCCGGTTCGGTCTGCCCATCGGGCAGGGTGCGCCCAAAGTGGGCGGCGAAGCGTTCGGGGTCGATGGTCGCCGAGGTGATGATGATCTTCAGATCCGGGCGCCGGGGCATGATCTGCTTCAGGTACCCGAGCAGGAAGTCGATGTTCAGGCTGCGTTCGTGCGCCTCGTCGATGATGATCGCCGAGTATTTCTTCAGCAGCTTGTCGCGCTGGATCTCGGCCAGCAGGATGCCGTCGGTCATCACCTTCAGCTGGGTGCGCCGGGACACCTCGCCGGTGAAGCGCACGTGGAAGCCGACCTCGTCGCCGATCTTGGTGCCCAGCTCCTCGGCGATGCGTTCGGCCACGGTGCGTGCTGCCAGGCGGCGGGGCTGGGTGTGCCCGATCATCCCGCGTTCGGCCAGGCCCAGCTCCAGCAGCATCTTGGGCAGCTGGGTGGTTTTTCCCGAACCGGTTTCGCCGGCGACGATCACGACCTGGTTGTTGCGCACCGCGTCGAGGATGTCCTCGCGGCGGGCCGAGACGGGCAGTGCGTCGGGATATGAGATCTGTAGCGCCATGATACTGCCAATTCTAGGGCGGCGGCGCGGCAAACCGCGAAGCCGCCGGTTTTGCGGGCGGTGCCTGCGGGATCGGCGCGGGGAACCGGACCTGCGCGGTGTTGCGCCAAATCACAGCGCGGCAAAGTCAAATATGCATTTCGTCCACGGGTGCCCCGCCCGCGCCCGGGCCGGATGTACGTATCGGCCAGCGGGAGCGGGAATGGGCGGAAAAGTTCGACGAAATCCGGTGCATCGAATAAAAAGTGTCTACGACAGGCGCAAAGCCGTGGGCGAAGTGAGTTCTTTCACATGTAAGATCATGGGTAATCGTCATCACGTGGCAAGGACGCCGGCGGTAGCGGTCCCGGACCCCGGCGCCATCCGTGCCAGCTCGTGGTGGGGAGCACTCACTCGCATAGGGGACTTCGAAAGGAAGACGATGAAACGCTTCACGGCCATGAAATTCGCCGCGCTGGCGGCAACCGGTGCGCTCGCGCTGACCGCCTGCGGCAGCAATGGGGGAGGCAGCGGCGACGCGCCCGCCGAGGGCGAAACCGTCAAGATCGGCATCTCGCAGATTACCTCGCACCCGTCCCTGGACGCGGTGGTCAGCGGCTTCAAGAAGGGCATGGCCGACGCCGGCTACGAGGGCGATAAGGTCCAGTACGACGACAACAACGCGCAGGGCGACCAGGCCACCAACACCTCCATCGTGGGCAAGTTCGCCTCGGATTCGGACATGGACCTGGTGCTGGCCGTGGCCACCCCGACCGCGCAGGCCGCCGCCCAGGCGGTCACCAACATCCCGGTGGTCTTCTCCGCGGTCACCGACCGGTGGATGCCAAGCTGGTGCAGTCCAATGAGGAACCGGGCGCGAACGTGACCGGCACCTCGGACAAGAACCCGGTCGACGAGCAGCTGGCACTGCTGAAGGAACTGGCCCCGGACGCCAAGACCGTGGGCATCGTCTACTCCTCGGGTGAGGCGAACTCCGTGGTCCAGGTGAAGTGGGCGAAGGAAGCGGCGCAGAAGCTGGGCCTGGAGATCAAGGAGTCGGCGATCTCCGCCTCCAGCGAGGTGCAGCAGTCGGCGAACTCGCTGGACGTTGACGCCTTCTACGTGCCGACCGACAACGCGGTGGTTTCCGCGCTGGAGGGCCTGCTGCAGACCGCGAACAACAAGAAGGTCCCGGTCATCGCCGCTGACGGCGAATCGGTCAAGCGCGGCGCGACCGCCACCTACGGCATCAACTACGAGAAGCTGGGCGAGCAGACCGCGGCCATGGCCGTGAAGCTGCTCAAGGGTGAGGCCGAGGCCAAGACCCTGCCGGTGGAAACCCTGCAGGACGTGGACCTCTACCTGAACGAAGAGGCGGCGAAGAAGATCGACATGCAGTTCCCGCAGGAACTGGTCGACAAGGCCGCTGAAGTCTACTAAACCGGCAACCAACCAGGGCGAAGGCGAGGCGAGGGCAGGTGTTGCCTCGCCTTCGTCATGGGCACCAACTTCTCACAACTCAAGGATCCAAAAATGATCACAGCGGTTGAACTTGGCCTGATATATGCCGTGATGGCACTCGGGGTCTACCTCACCTTCCGCATCCTGGATTTCCCGGACCTGACGGTCGACGGGTCATTCACCACCGGGGCCGCGACGGCCTCGATCGGCATCGTCAACGGATGAACCCGCTGCTGGCCACCGCGCTGGCGTTCCTGGCCGGGGCCGTGGCCGGGGTCATCACCGGCCTGCTGCACACCAAGGCAAGATCGACGGGCTGCTGGCCGGTATCCTCACGATGATCGCCCTGTACTCGATCAACCTGCGCATCATGGGCAAGGCGAATGTGCCGCTGCTGGGGCAGGACACCCTGATCAGCCCGCTGCGCCAGGCCGGAATCCTGGGCACCTGGACCTCGGTGGCGCTGATGTTCGCCGGCTGCCTGGTCGCGGTCGCGATCGTGGTGTGGTTCCTGCACACCCAGATGGGCATGGCGATGCGCGCCACGGGTGACAACGAGGAAATGATCCGCTCCTTCGGGGTGAGCACCGACAACCAGAAGATCCTGGGCCTGGCGCTCTCCAACGGCATGGTCGGGCTCTCCGGTGCACTGATCGCCCAGTTCCAGCTTCGCCGACATCGGCATGGGCATCGGTTGATCCTGATCGGCCTGGCTCGGTGATCGTGGGCCAGGCGATCTTCTCCCAGCGCTGGATCTGGCTGGCGGCGCTGGCCGTCGTCTTCGGCGCGGTGATCTACCGCCTGGTGATCCAGCTGGCGCTCAGCGCCGGCATGGAGGTCAACGACATGAAGCTGATCTCCGCGGTGCTGGTGGTGGCCGCGCTGCTGCTGCCCAAGTGGAAGGCTTCCAGAAGCTGGTCAAGGCCGTCAAGCGCCCCGAACGCGACCAGATGGTCGAATCCTCCAAGGAAGAAGAGGTCAGCGCCAATGCTTGAGATCACCAACCTGTCGCGCACGTTCTTCCCGGGCACCGTGAATGAACGCAAGGCGCTGCGCAACATCAACCTGAGCCTGGACGCCGGGGAGTTCGTGACCGTGATCGGCTCGAACGGCGCCGGCAAGTCCACGGTGCTGAACATGGTCGCCGGCAAGCTGCAGCCCGATGTGGGCACGGTGAGCATCGACGGGAAGAACGTCACCCGGATGGCCGACTTCGCCCGCGCCCGGTACATCGGGCGGGTCTTCCAGGACCGATGGCCGGCACCGCCCCGACCATGACGATCGAGGAGAACATGTCCCTGGCCTGGGCGCGCGGGAAGTTCCGCGGGCTGGGCCTGGGGGTGACCCCGAAGAAGCGCGAACTGTTCGCCCGCGAGCTGGCGAGCCTGGAACTGGGGCTGGAGCACCGGCTGAAGACGAAGGTGGGCCTGCTTTCCGGCGGGCAGCGCCAGGCGCTGAGCCTGCTGATGGCCACGTTCTCCGAACCGAAGATCCTGCTGCTCGACGAGCACACCGCGGCGCTGGACCCGCAGCGCGCGGCGCTGGTCTCCCGGCTGACCAACGACATCGTCCAGCGCCACCGGCTGACCACGCTGATGGTCACCCACAACATGGAGCAGGCGCTGCAGCTGGGCACCCGGCTGATCATGATGCACGACGGGCAGATCATCCTGGATTTGAACCAGCAGGAAAAGTCGGCGATGACCGTCAAGGACCTGCTCGGCGAGTTCGAGAAGATCAAGGGTGCCCAGCTCGATGACCGCACTATGCTGCAGTAGCCGGCGCGTGCTGCCCTAGCCGCACCAACCCCGCAGGCCGCGGTCCCACCCTTTCTTGGGCGGGGCCGCGGCTGTGGTGGTTAAGCCGTGA
>NZ_BAXF01000111.1:0-6059 GCF_001310435.1 Arthrobacter sp. JCM 19049
CGGAAGGCTGGGCGCCACCCGCGCGCTGAAGGCCGCCATGTTCGACGGGCGCATCCAGCCCGAGGACGTCGTGCACGTCAACGCGCATGCCACCTCCACCCCGGTGGGCGACAAGCCCGAGTACACCGCGCTGCGCGCCGCCCTGGGCGATGCGCTGGATGACGTGTGGGTTTCGGCCACCAAGTCGCAGATGGGCCACCTGCTCGGCGCCTCCGGCGCCGTGGAGTCGGTGCTCTCCACCCTGGCGGTCTACCACCGCAAGACCCCGGTGACCATCAACCTGGAGAACCAGGACCCGGACATCCCGCTGAAGGTCGTCACCGGCCAGCCGCAGGAACTGCGCGAGGGCTCGATCGTGGCGCTGAACAACTCCTTCGGCTTCGGCGGGCACAATGCCGTCGTGGCCATCCGCAGCATCTAGCTGCACCAATCACGCACGCCAGTACAAGGGCGGCCGGATTCCCAGCACGGGAGCCGGCCGCCCTTTGGCATCTCCACCAGGGCGGGAGCGACCGCCTCCAGCCGGGCTGGATCCCCTTCCCAAGGCGGGGCGCGCCCGGTAGTTTGGGAGCACCGGACCCGGCTGCCACATTCAGCCGCAGGAAACGTTCACGTGCGGAAGGCTCAGGATGCGTACCCTCATCGTCACCACCCTCATCTCCCTCGACGGCGTCATGCAGGCCCCCGGCGGGGAGAGCGGCTACCGGCATTCGGGCTGGACCTTCAACCTGGTGCAGCCCGATGAGGCCGCCTACGAGCTGAAGGCCATCGAACAGTCCGACGCCACCGCCATGCTGCTGGGGCGCAGGACCTACCAGGAGTTCAGTAGGGTCTGGCCGGACATGGACGAGGAGTTCGCCGACTACAACGACCAGCCCAAGTACGTGGTCTCCACGACGCTGGAGGAACGCGACCTGGTGGAGAACTGGGGCCAGACCACCATCCTGCGCTCCATGGCCGATGTGGCCCGGCTGCGGGCCGGGGACGGCGGGCCCATCATCGTGCACGGCAGCGGCACCCTGGTGCACTGCCTGCAGGAACACCGCCTGGTGGACCGCTACCACCTGCTGGTCTTCCCGGTCCTGCTCGGCGAGGGCCTGCGGCTGTTCAGCGACAAGCCCCTGGAGGCCCAGCGGCTGCAGCTCGTGGAGTCGGAGTCCTACTCCAACGGCATCCAGAAGAACGTCTTCGACGTGATCCGCTGACCGAACTCAGGCGTTCCTGAAACAGCGCTTACCGCCAGCGAATGGCGACTTCACGAAAATGCAAAACGGCACGAGGTAGACCCGATGCGGGTCTCCCTCGTGCCGTTACCGGCTTAGCGGCAAACAAGCAGTGCTGGTAAAGCAGTGACAACTCACTCGGAGACTTAATGACTAGCGGTCTACACCACTAGCGAAAGTACGAGGTCGTAGTTAGACGACCTGGTTGAGCCAGCGCACCGGGGCGCCGTCGCCGGCGTGGCGGAAGGGTTCGAGCTCTTCGTCCCACGCCTCACCGAGGGCAATGGACATCTCCTGGTAGAAGACCGAGGGATTGCCGTCACCCTTTTCGTAAGCCCAACGGATGCGGTCCTCGCTGACCATGATGTTGCCGGCGGTATCAACGGTGGCGTGGAAAATTCCCAGTTCCGGGGTGAAGGACCAGCGGCTGCCGTCGCAGCCTTGGCTGGGTTCCTCGGTGATTTCAAAGCGCAGGTGCTGCCAGCCGCGCATGGCGGATGCCAAGATGGCACCGGTGCCCTGCGGGGCGGTCCACTGAATTTCGGCGCGACGAAGTCCGGGTGCGGCTTCCTGCTCGGTCCAGTCCAAGCGGACTGGCTGCTCGAGCACCGACCCGATAGCCCACTCCAGATGCGGGCATAGCGCGGCAGGGGCCGAGTGAATGAACACAACTCCCCTGGTCATTGACGCAGACATGCCATCCTCCGTTACCTGTTGATCGTCTTCCCCTACGTCAACCGCAACAGATTCAGCATTTCTTAATGTGCTAGTTCTATCTTGCCTGAAAACCTGGTGTTTTCGCCAGCCAAAGCCTACTTCCGGGTAAACACTCGGTGAATCGTCAGGCCCGGGGGTGTGCCTGCTGGTAGCTCTGGCGCAGTCGATCCACCGAGACATGCGTGTACAGCTGGGTGGTGGCCAGCGAGGAGTGACCCAAGAATTCCTGAACGGCGCGCAGGTCTGCCCCACCGTCGAGCAGGTGCGTGGCCACCGTGTGCCGCAGGGCGTGCGGGCCACTGGCCGAGGTATCCCCCAGCCTGTTCAGGGCGTCGGATATTACCTTGCGTGCCTGGCGTACGTTCAGCCGCCCGCCGCGGGCACCGACCAGCAACGCGTTCTCGGCATCGGCGGAGGCGAGGACCTCTCGGGCCTGCCGCAGCCAGAACTCCAGTGTCCGCTGGGCCGGAATCCCGAAGGGCACCATGCGCTCCTTGTTGCCCTTACCCAGAACCCGCAAGGCACGCCGCTCGAAGTCCACATCACCCACGTCGAGCGACACCAGTTCGCTGATGCGCAGCCCACTGGCGTAGAGCAGCTCGCCAATGACCTGGTTGCGTACGGCCAGGGCTGCGTCCTTTTCGCTGGGCGCGGCGCCGTCCTGGCCCGCCGGATTATCCGCTGAGGTCTGAGACGACGTCGACGGAGCCGTTCGGGGTTCCTTGATGTCGGTCAGCAGCCGTTCAACTTGTCCAGTTTGCAGGACGTGCGGCAGGCGGCGTTCCTTCTTGGGTGCCTGGAGCCTGAGCGCGGGGTCCTCGGCGATGAGGTCTTGCCGGTCGGCCCAGACAAAGAAGTTCTTAACCGCCGAGATCCTGCGGGCCATGGTGGTGCGGCCCAGGCCCTCTTCCTGCATCCGCACGAGCCAGCCACGCAGTTCTTCGATCGTCACCTGGTCCAAACCGGTGACCCGTTGGCTGGCGAGGAAGACAAAGAGTGATCGCAGGTCCGTTTCGTAGGCACGCACGGTGTTCTCGCTACGCCCGCGCTGGTACAGCAGATAGCCCAGGTAGTCCTCCAGGTGCTGCTGGATTACCGGGTCGATCTGCGGCGCTTCGGTGGCCGATGGCTCGACTTCGTGTTCTTCACTCATCAGATTCAATGTACCGCGCGCCGGGGACACTTTCCGGGACGGTTCCCCTACCTCTCTTGCCGCACGTGCCTCGACAACCCATCCGGCCGCTGGCGGGATGGGACGGGAGCATCGAACGTCACGCTGCGCTACGATGCGAGACATCATGGATCCGGGTCAGCGGGCAACCGGGTCGCGAGGTTCTCATAGCGCGCGGGGATAGGAGGAGCAGTGGCGTTTCACAATAGTGGCTTTGAGGCCCCAGATGAACTGGTGACCGAGAGTTTCTTACTGCGACCTATTCGAGCCGCCGATGCGCAGCTGGACTATGAGGCCGTCATGGAGCGCAAGGACTTCTTGCGGGACTGGGAGCAGACCGGCTGGCCGGAGGATGGGTTCATGGTCGAGGACAACCATCAGGATCTCGCGCGACTGGAAGAACGTCACTCCGAGAACAGGGCGTACGCCTACACGGTGATGACCCACGACCAGAAGCTCTGCCTGGGCTGCGTCTACGTCATGCCGACGGATGCGTCCATGTTCTCGACCGCGAAGATCACTGCACTGGGTGAGAAGGGGTGGACGGACTTTGAAGGCGCCGTCTACTTCTGGACTCGCGGGCCCAAGGACGGAAGCGACCTCAACCGGCAACTTCTGGAATGCCTCCGACACTGGTTCACCACTGATTGGGACTTCACCGGGGTTTTGGTGGTAACCGGTGAACTACTCACCAAGCAGATCCAAGTGCTGGAAGCCTCAGGTCTGCCCCCGCTGTTTCGGATCGAGGAACGGGACAAACCGCACCCGTACCTCGCCTACGGGTTGCTTGGATACGACTAGCCACCTATCGCTCATACTGACGAATCCCCTTGCTGCGAGCTTGGTTAGCGGTGCTAGGCGCCTATTCGTTTCCACCCGAATCCTTCCTGTCGGGCCTGCCCACGCCCCTCCAGAATGCTCAGCGCCCGGATGGTGTCGATCGCCGGCAGCCCGCTGAGGGCACAGAGTTCATCAACCAGCTTGGCCCCGCGGCGCGGCAACACGTCCAGGACGAGGTTCTGCGGCGCGTTGAGCCCGTCGGTGGCTCGGGCCGGTTCTTCATTTGCCGACCCCGTCCTGGCTGTTACGGATAAGGCGGGCAGCAGTTCCAGGGCGTCCTCCACATTGGTGACCAGCCCGGCTTCACCGGCGCGAATCAGCCGGTGCGTGCAACGGAGTTGGGTGAGAATACGCTGCCGGGCAGTGCGGCAACCTCCCGGCCAAGATCCACCGCCTGGCGCGCGGTGTTCAGGGCCCCGGAGCGGAAGCGGGCTTCGGTGACCACCACCAATTGCGCGAATCCTGCGATCAGGCGGTTGCGATTCAGGAACCTGAAACGGGTGGGCGCCGTACCCGGCGGCACCTCGGAAAGCAGCAGGCCTCGGTCGATGATGGTGCGCAGCAGATTGTGATTGCCGCTGGGGTAGAGGCGATCCAGTCCCCCGGCCAGGATGGCGATCGTGGATGGGGATTCCGCAGACGCTTCCTCGACCTGCAGCGCCGCGCGGTGGGCGCAGGCGTCAATCCCATAGGCGCCGCCGCTGATGATGGTGGCTCC
The DNA here is from genome assembly GCF_001310435.1 of Arthrobacter sp. JCM 19049. Taxonomy (NCBI): domain Bacteria; kingdom Bacillati; phylum Actinomycetota; class Actinomycetes; order Micrococcales; family Micrococcaceae; genus Arthrobacter; species Arthrobacter sp. JCM 19049. Next base: position 4,670 of record NZ_BAXF01000111.1, read on the forward strand.
GGCCTGCCGCAGCCCGGTGGCCAGCTGGCTGGTGGCCTGGTTCCCGTAGTCGCTGCTGTCCCGGGAGCCACGATGGCAACGCTGGTTTCCAGGTCTTGGGTCATCAGCGACTCCGGGTTCTTCGCACGCCACCACAGGCAGATCGGCGCCCCGAAACCCAGGTCGTTGAGTTGGGCCGGCCAGCCGGGATCGGCAGGAAGGATCAGTCCCCCATCGTTGCGGCGCATCAGTTCCAGCTGGGAGTCGGCCGCTGGCAGATAGGGCAGGCGCTTGCGCCAGCGTCGTAGCGCCGAGGTGAAGCTGAAGCTGTGGTCGCTGTGGGTGCTGATGCCCAGGGCCTGGTGGACCCGGGATTCCAGATCTTTTGGGTACCAGTCCTGCCGACGGATCAGTTCCAGAGCTTCACCGGCGTCGAGCAGGCTCAGCAGCGCCCCGGCAATGTGGTCGTTGGCTTCGATGAGAAAGCTGAGGTCGGTGTAGCGGCGTTCGGCGGCCGCATCGTGCTCGGCGTACATGGCTGGGCTCAACTTTCTATTTTCTGTCGCAGGTGGACGGCAAGTTCAAGGTCATCGACCGTGGGAGTCGCCCCACCGTCAAGGTCGGTGATACTCCAGGCGACGCGCAGCACGCGGTCCATCCCCCGTGCCGAGAGTTGGGCGCGGGTGGCCAGCTGCTCCAGACGCCCGCGCACCTGCCGGAGATAGGGCAGTTCGTGGCGCAGGATCTCGGAGGGGATGGCGGCATTCGTGCGGATGTTCCACGGCGCCAGGCGTTGGGCACAGCGTTCCCGGGCAGCGAGCACACGTTGCCGGACCTGGGCGCTGGATTCGTTGCGTTGTTTGCCCAGCAGGGTCGCGGCCGGGACCGGGTTCAGCTGCAGCTGCAGGTCGATGCGGTCCAGGATGGGACCGGAGAGCCGACTGAAGTAGCGGCGGCGCTGCATGGGGGTGCAGGTGCAGGCCAGTCCCGTCCCGTAATTGCGGCCGCAGGGGCAGGGGTTGGCGGCCAGCAGCAGCTGGAACCGGGCCGGCAGCTGGGCATGAAGTTTGGCCCGGGCGATGTTCACGTATCCGTCCTCCAGCGGTTGGCGCAGCGCGTCCAGCAGGCCGGAGGGAAATTCGGGAGCCTCATCCAGGAACAGGACACCGCGGTGGGCGCGGGTCACCGCACCCACGTGGATGCTCCTGGTGCCGCCGCCGAGCAGGGAGACGGTGGATGCCGTGTGGTGCGGGGCAATAAACGGTGGCGTGTGCTGCAGGGAGGTGAACTCGTTGCCGGCCTGCTCGGTGATGGAGCGGATCGCGGTGGCTTCCAGCGCCGCCGCATCATCCAGCGGCGGGAGGATGCCGGGCAGGCACCGGGCCAGCAGGGTCTTGCCGACGCCGGCGGG
>NZ_BAXF01000112.1:0-6011 GCF_001310435.1 Arthrobacter sp. JCM 19049
GCGCAGGTGGCCGAGATCGTGCCGAACCTGCCACCGCGCCCAGCCCTACTACCGGTTCGCGGACCTGCGCCTGCGCGGGGTGCTGGCGGCTATGGGCCAGGACGCCAGGATGCGCAGCTTCGCCCACACCGAGCTTTCCGGGGTGCTGCAGCCCCTGGACGTGGAGGGGCTGGAACTGCTCGAGCTCTACCTGCGCCACGGCGGGAACAAGTCCGCGCTGGCCAAGGCCGGGTACCTCTCACGCCCCACCCTCTACGCCCGGCTGGCCAAGCTGGAGGACAAGCTGGGGCTATCGCTGGAAAGCGCCGAATCCCGGGCCAGCCTGCAGGTGGCACTGATGTGGTACCGGCTGCACGGCTAGCTCCCGGCGCCGCCTGGTCCTAGCCGTTGGCGTCGGCGGTGGGTTCCGCCTGGCCCGCACCGGGCCCGTAGAGCCGTCGGGCATCGGGCCGCTGCTGCTGGGACCAGTCCGCGATCCATGGCCCGGTGCCCGCGGAGACGTCATGCACGCCCTCCTCCAGCCAGCTGAAGTCACCGTCCAGCAGCCGCTGGGCCAGCTTGTCATCGGTTTGCGTCGTGTTCCGCCACAGGCGCTCGAAATGCTCCTCGCAGCGCAGCGTCGCCTGCTCGCAGAATGCCTCCGCCAGGGCCAGCGCCGCATCGTGCCGGCCGTCCTGGGCCTCCTGCAGGGCGTGGGTCTTGGAGATTACCGCCGCCATGGCGAACAGTTCGGCGCCAATGTCCACGATGTGCCCCAGGAAGTTCTGCTGGCGTTCCATGGCCGCCTGCCAGCGGGCCATGCCCGCAAACGTTTGGCGGGCAATGCGCCGCGAGGCGCGTTCCACATAGCGCAGGTGCCGGGCCAGCGGACCGTGTCCCGAATAGGCGGTGGGCAGGTTCCCGGAGCCCAGCGCCAGCTGGGGCAGCCATTTGGCGTAGAACCCCGAGGCCCCCAGCGCGGCCTTCGCCTTCTGCTCCATGCTCGAATCCGACCGGGCCAGGTCCCCGGCGGCCTGCAGGTGCGCGTCCACCGCCTCACGGGCAATGAGCAGGTGCATGATTTCGGTGGAGCCCTCGAAGATCCGGTTGATTCGCAGGTCCCGCACCAGCTGTTCCACCGGCACCGCGCGCTCGCCGCGCTCGGCCAGGGATGCGGCCGTCTCGTAACCGCGTCCGCCGCGGATCTGCAGCAGCTCGTCGGCAATCTTGCAGGAAACCTCCGAACTGTAGAGCTTGGCCAGTGCCGCCTCGATGCGCACGTCCTTCATCCCGGCATCGGCCAGTGAGGCGGAAAGTTCAAAGACCGACTCCAGGGCGTAGGTGCTGGCGGCGATGTAGGACAGCTTGGAGGCCACCGCCTGGTGCCGGCCGATCGGGTGGCCCCACTGCACGCGTGCCGCGGACCACTCCCGGGCAATCTTGGTTGCCCACTTTCCGGCCCCGGCGCACATGGCCGGAATGGAAAGCCGGCCGGTGTTCAGCGTGCTCAACGCGATCTTCAGCCCGCTGCCCTCCTTGCCCAACCGGTTGCCACCGGCACCTTGACCCCGTGGAATCGGGTGACCCCGTTCTCAATTCCGCGTAGGCCCATGAAGGCGTTGCGGTTCTCCACGGTGATTCCGGCGCTGTCCGCCTCCACCACGAACGCGGTGATCCCGCCGCGGCCAGCCGGCTGGGAGCCGGTGGCCTCATGCGGGGCGACGGCGGCCATGACCACCAGCAGCTCGGCCACCACCCCGTTGGTGGTCCACAGCTTCGCGCCGTCCAGGATGTAGTGCTCCCCGTCCTCGCTGAGCCGGGCCTTGGTGCCCAGGCGGGCCGGGTCGGAGCCGACGTCATTCTCGGTCAGCAGAAAGGCGCTGATCGCCCCGGCGGCGCAACGCGGCAGGTAGGTGCGCTTCTGCTGCTCGGTGCCAAAGCTCTTGACCGGTTCGGGCACCCCGATGGACTGGTGGGCCGAGACCAGCGCCCGATAGCGGGGAGACCGAGCCGATGCGCATCAGCGCCCGGCCGTAGTCCAGCAGGCTCAGGCCCAGTCCGCCGTATTCGGTGGGGATCTTCATCCCGAACGCTCCGATGCCGCGCAGCCCGGCGATGGTTTCATCCGGGATGCGGGCCTCGGCCTCGATGCGGGCCGCATCGATGTTCTGCACCAGGGCATCGAGCCGGGAGAGGAAGTGGGCGCCGCGTGCGGCGGCGTCCGGGTCGGGTTGTGGGAACGGGTCGATGAGGGAGAAATCGACATCCCCATGTACAGGCCCTTGGCGAAACTGGGCCGCTGCCAGTCCTGTTCGCGGGAGGCTTCGGCGACTTCCCGGGAGCGGGCCGCGTCGACGTGGTTCAATCCGGCTTGTTGGTTCATGGCAGATCCTTAGTACCAGCGCGCAATCTGCCGGCGGCAGACTGCCAGACCGATGAGGTGCCCCAAGCCTAGCGCCGAACCGGCCCCTGGGGTAGGGGTAGCGCCGACCCAGGACCCAACAACCCAAGGCCGGATGCAGCCCGGCGGGCCGCTCCAGCAGTGGAGCGGCCGCCGGGGTTGGGGTCCAGGACCTAGATCTTGCTGGAGGCCTCGGCCAGGACCGAACGCAGCGTGGATTCGATGTAGTCGAATTCGCTTTGGCCGATGGTGATCGGCGGGGCCAGCTGGATCACCGGGTCGCCGCGGTCATCGGCGCGGCAGTACAGGCCGGCCTCCCACAGGGCCGGGGTCAGGTACTGGCGCAGCAGCCGCTCGGATTCCTCGTCGTTGAAGGTCTCCTTGGTGCTCTTGTCCTTGACCAGCTCGATCCCGTAGAAGTAACCGGCCCCGCGCACGTCGCCGACGATGTCAAGATCGGTGAGCTTGGAGAGGGTTTCCTTGAACTTCTCCGCGTTGTTCTTCACGTTCTCGTTCAGCGATTCGCGTTCAAAGATGTCCAGGTTCGCCATCGCCACCGCGGCCGCCACCGGGTGACCGCCGAAGGTGTAGCCGTGGTAGAAGGTGGTGTCGCCCTTGGTGAATGGCTCGAACAACCGATCCGAGGCGATCATGACGCCCAGCGGGACGTAGCCGCTGGTCAGCGCCTTGGCGCTGGTGATGATGTCCGGGACGTAGCCAAAATCATTGCACGCGAACATGGAGCCGATGCGGCCGAAGGCGCAGATGGTTTCATCCGAGACCAGCAGCACGTCGTACTCGTCGCAGATTTCACGCACGCGTTCGAAGTAGCCCGGGGGAGGCGGGAAGCAGCCCCCGGAGTTCTGCACCGGCTCCAGGAACACGGCGGCAACCGAATCGGGGCCTTCGAACTCGATGGCCTCGCGGATCCGTTCGGCGGCCCACAACCCGAAGTCCTTTTCATTGTCGGCAAACATTTCCGGGGCGCGGTAGAAGTTCGTGTTCGGTACCCGGAAGGTGCCGGGCACCAGCGGCTCGAACGGGGTCTTCATGTCCGGCAGCGAGGTGATGGCCAGCGCCCCCTGCGGGGTGCCGTGGTAGGCCAGGGCACGGGAAATCACCTTCGTCTTGCCCGGCTTGCCCTTCATCTTGAAGTGCTGTTTGGCCAGCTTGAACGCGGATTCGACCGCCTCACCGCCGCCGGTGGTGAAGAAAACGCGGTTCAGGTCGCCCGGAGCGTAGCCGGCCAGGCGCTCGGCCAGGTCAATGGCCGGTTCGTGGGCGTAGGACCACAGCGGCATGAAGGCCAACTTTTCGGCCTGCTTGGCCATGACCTCGGCCAGTTCCGTGCGGCCGTGTCCGGCGTTGACCACGAACAGGCCCGAGAGCCCGTCAAAGTATTCCTTGCCCGCATCGTCGTAGATGTTGTGGCCTTCGCCCCGGGTAATGACCGGGACGGTGCCCCCGGAGGCCAGGTGTGAATGGCGGGCCATGTGCATCCACAGGTGGTCGCGGGCGGCTTGTTGGCGGTCTGTGCCGCGTGGAGTTGTGCTCATCTCGTTCCCCAGTTGTATTCCTGTTTCTTTAGCGAGAGGTACATGAAGGTGGTGGTGCTTTTGACCCCTTCGATGCCCCTGATGTTGGCGACGACGCGAAGCAGGTCCTCGTCGTTGGCGCAGATGACTTCCGCCAGGATGTCCGATGGACCGGCGGTGACCACGCAGTAGTCGACCTCGGGCAGGGCCGCGATGCGATCCGCTGTGGTGTTGATGTCTTGGGAGGCGACGATGCCGATCATGGCCTGGCGGGTGAAGCCCAGTTCCAGCGGTCGGTGACCGCCACGATCTGCATCACGCGGCTTTCGACCAGTTTTTGTACCCGCTGCCGGACAGCGGCTTCACTCAGGCCCACGGCCTTGCCGATAGCCGCATAGGAGCGACGCCCGTCCTCCTGCAGCTGCTCGATAATCTCCTTGGAAATTTCGTCAATTGCGTGGGGGGTACTTCCGTTGTGCGGCACCGTCATTAAATATCGACCTCCCCGGTCATTGCTGGAAGCGCCGTTGCCACCCGGCCGCGGCACTGAGGTGTATTCCCGACCATACAGCGACTAAATCAGTTGCGGAAGGCTATGGAGAAAATGATTTCGTTGCACCCTTTCGGGCACGTAAAGGATTCTTTCGTTTGGCTCTTGTTTCGCGCCGGAAATGCTGAAAGGATAAGCGGCACCAACGACTGTGGTGCACGACACAGTTCCCCGTGGACCTTGCTGATGAAGGGAAGCCCATGTCTCACTCGCAAAGACGACTGCCTGAAGATCCACAGATCAGGGCGCTGGCCCAGACCCTGGCCGCCCGCTCCATGTCCCGCCGTTCGGTGCTGGGGGCCGCCGGCGCGTTGGGACTCACCGGTCTGCTGGCAGCCTGCGGCACCAGCGGCACCGGAGGGGGAACCTCGGCGGCGCCGGTGGACGTCACCGATCTGTCCGACTCCGAAAAGGTCGTGAACTGGGCCAACTGGACGCTGTACCTGGACTACGACGACAAGACCAAGAAGTATCCCACCCTGCTGCAGTTCACCAAGGACACCGGCATCAAGGTGAACTACTCCGAGGACATCGACGGCAACGACACCTACTACGGCAAGGTGCAGGGCCAGCTGGCCGCGAGCCAGGACATTGGCCAGGACATCTTCACCCTCACCGACTGGATGAGTGCCCGGCTGATCCGCCAGGGCTACACCCAGGAACTGGATCACGCCAACATCCCGAACATCTCCAACCTGCTGCCCAACCTGCAGGAGGTGGACTTTGACCCCGGACGCAAGCACTCACTGACCTGGCAGTCCGGCTACGCCGGCATCGCTGGAACAAGAAGCGTTTCCCCAAGGGCCTGAAAACCGTTGCCGACCTGTGGCAGCCGGAGCTGAAGGGCCGGATCACCGTGTTGGATGAAATGCGCGACACCATGGGACTGCTGATGCTCGACAACGGCGTGGACATCTCGGGGCAGTGGGGCGAATCGGAGTTCGGTACCGCCCTGGATACCCTGCGCCAGAACATTTCCAACGGCCAGATCCGCCAGGTCAAGGGCAACGCGTACAAGGAGGACTTCATCTCCGGGGATGCGATTGCCGGGATCGTGTGGTCCGGGGACATCGTGCAGATGAACTTCGAGAACGACGACCAGTGGGAGTTCGTGCTGCCCGAAGCCGGCGGCACCCTGTGGAGCGACAACATGATGGTGCCCATTGCCGCACCCCACAAGGCCAACGCCGAGAAGTTGATGAACTTCTACTACGAACCGCAGGTGGCCGCCGAGGTTGCGGCGTACGTGAACTTCATTTCCCCGGTCGTGGGGGCCGCGAAGCCATGCAGTCCATTGATCCGGAACTGGTGGACAACCCGCTGATCTTCCCCACTGAGGAAGACCTCAACCGTGCCTTCGCCTTCCGATCTTTGGAGCCTGAGGAGGAAACCAGCTTCAGTTCCGAATTTCAAAGTGCCATCGGGGCTTAAGAAGCCGAGGGGAGCAGATTCGTAATGTCTCGTGCACAACACCAGGCAGGGCAGCGGCGCGCGCTTTCCCGGGCGATTGCCGAAGCACAGATGACCCGGCGCGGGGTGCTGGGCG
>NZ_BAXF01000113.1:0-5992 GCF_001310435.1 Arthrobacter sp. JCM 19049
TGCCCGCCGAGGTGCTGGCGTTCGCCACCGCGGTCGCGGCCGGCGGCATCCTGACCATGATCGCGGACACCATGATCCCCGAGGCGTACGCGGTGGACCACGACTACACCGGGCTGCTGGTCACCCTCGGGTTCCTCAGCGCCTTCACCCTGCACGCGGTCGGCGGGTACTCCGCCGTCCCGGTTAGGCCTTGGGCAGGATCTGCAGGTGGTGCGGGCGCGGCGGGACCACGTCCGGCTCGAACTCCTGGTGCTTGCCCACATACTTCTTGATGTACGGGCAGACCGGGACGATCTTCATCCCGGCCGAGACCGTGTCATCCAGGGCGAAGGCCGCCAGCTTCGAGGCCAGGCCCTGGCCGCTGTACTCTTCATCGACCACGGTGTGGAAGAAGATCCGCTCCACCCCGTTCTCACCCTGGTAGTCGCGGTAGTGGGCGGCGCCGATGTGCTTGCCCGCATCGTCAAGGACGTAGCGGTCGCGTTCGGGCAGTGCCTGCGGGACGATCTGGCTCATGGTGCTCCTTGTGTCGCTGGGTTGTCGGATGATGGAAAATCGGTTGGCCGGTGGCGCTACACCGGCGGGTTTTCGCGCGGACGCAGCCGCACGGTGGGCAGGGTGGGGGCCGGCAGCGCGGCCGGGGTGTCCTTGGGGAAGGGGCCGAAGCGGTCCTCGGAGGCGTCCCCGGGCTCGGCGCCGATCTCCGCCTGGTACTGCTGACGGAAGGCGACCACCTCCTCATGGGTGCGGCCCACGAAGTTCCACCACATCAGGATCTGCTCGTTCAGCGGCTCCCCGCCGATGATGATGACCCGCACCGGGTCCTGCCCGGCCTGGATGCGCAGTTCGCCGGTGCCCCGCCCCAGATAGCCCAGGTCGCGGTGGCCCAGTTCCTGGCCGTTCACGATGGGGGCGCCGGTGTCCACCATGACCCCGTGCTCGTGCCCCTCGGGCACCTCAATGCACAGTGAGGCCCCCGCCTGAAGGGTCAGCTCCGCGCCGGTCAGCGGCGTGTACACGCTCACCGGGGAGGTGGATTCCTGCCCCTCGGCGCGCAGCGTGCCCAGGAACACCGACAGGCTCCAGCCCGGGCCGGTCAGCGGTTCGGGGCGGTAGCTTTCGAAGGTCGGTTCCATGTTGCGGGCATGTTCCGGCAACGCCACCCACAGCTGGGCGCCGTGCAGGACGGTGGTGTCCTTCGTGGAGAATTCCGAATGGGTGATCCCGTACCCGGCGGTCATCAGGTTCAGCTCCCCGGGACGCACCGTGGCCTTGAAACCTGCCGAGTCCATGTGGTCGATCGCCCCGGTGAACAACCAGGACACCGTTTGCAGTCCGGTATGCGGGTGACGTGGGACGGCCATCCCCAGGCTCTTGGAGACATCGTCCGGACCGTAGTGGTCCAGGAAGCACCAGGCCCCGATCAGGCTGCGCTGCTTCTGCGGCAGTGTGCGGTAGACCGTCATGGCGCGCGGCCCGCCCAGCGGCACCGGGCGCGGTTCCAGGATCTGGACCTGTTCGGTCGCTCGGCATTCGTGCAGCCGATCTCCGCCGGGGCCTGCTCAAGGTTGCTCATGCACCCAGCTTAGGATCTCCGGACCAGCATGCCTAGCCATAACGCGGTGGTGCCCACCCAGGCGGCCACCGCCACCCAGATGAACCCCTGGCCAAAGTGCTGCAGCGCCGGGAAATCGGTTTCGCGTCCCAGGAACTGGCAACAGCTGGCCAGCATGCCCAGCGGGAAGACGATCGCCCACAGGCTGGTCTCATAGCGCAGCGGGTGGCGGCGCACCACGTGGCGCCAGTATCCGAAGAGCACCAGCAGCGGGATGAACCAGACCCCCACCGAGAGCAGCGCAAAGCAGGTGAACGCGATCATCGGGTGCAGCCACGGCTCCAGCACCCCCGCATTGGCCAGGGACAGCAGCTGGGAGCCGGTCATCACCGTGATCGCGGTGGCGCCCATGAAGATCCAGTAGGTGGGGGAGAGCGTCTCGGGACGGTTTGGGTAGCGCAGCATCCGGATGGTCACCAGGGTGGCGATCATCAGGTACAGCATGCAACCCAGCAGCCAGATCGCCAGCGCCGCAATATTGCCCAGCCGGAAGATGTAGGGGTGGAAGGCGAAGGTGCCGGCCACCGCCTGGGTGGCCACCACCCACAGGAACCAGGAGCCGTTGGCGTGCGCGATGCCCGGTTCGGGACGCTCAATGAGCACCAGCAGCGCCGGGATCACATAGCACAGCCCCACCCACAGGATCCCGCCGGCGGTGGCGATCCCCAGTGAGATGCGGGTCAGGCCCAGGGCGCCAAGGTCCAGGGAGACCACGGTGCAGGCGGCCACGATGGTGAAGAACCCGAACGCGGCCGAGGGGTTGAGCAGATCCGCGAGCATCGCCCGCCCGTGGGTGATCAGCCGCACCACCAGGGCGGCCAGCAGGATCAGCAGCAGGCCCACCGCGGTCCAGGAGAACAGCTGGCCCACGGTGCGGTGCCCGGCCAAACCCAGCCCGTAGCCAATGATCCGGTGGCCATCACCGAGGAGAAGGTGGCGGGGGACTGGTGGGCGATCCAGTGAGTGACGGCGCCGGGGATGGTGCTGGGCGTGACGTTCACGGATCTCCTTGAGGTGAAGTGGCGGGGCGGCCCGCAGTCGAGTGGTGCATCTTCCAAGTTACTGCACCGACACAACCGCGCGGTGAGCCTACACTGGATATAGGGCCGCCCCGGCCCGCACAGGACCCTGGATGGCCCCACATGGATGACAGACCACTGCCGATTGTCCACGACACCACCGGGCTGAGCCTGGGATACCGGCTCAGGTGGTGGATCCGCTACTGCGCACTGTACGTGTTCGGTCCGGCCGAGCGTTCGGTCGGGTCCAGTCCGCGCGAGCGGATGAAATGGGAACGGGCCCGCAAGGTGCGTGATGCGCACTATGCCCGGGGCACGCTGCCCGATGGGGAAACCATTGAAACGGTGGCGCGGCTCGAGCAATAGCCCCGGTGCCGGGTTCGGCACGCGGCATCATCAAAAAGGAAGTAGGCCCGAACGTGGGACAGGCGGAGTTGAATCAGGACGATCTGCTGAAGCTGGAGCACCAGGTGTGTTTCGCGGTGGCAGTGGCCTCCCGATCGGTCATCTCCTCCTACCGTCCCGTGCTTGAACCCTGGGGCTCACCCATCCGCAATACCTGGTGATGCTGGCCCTGTGGGAACAGGGCCCGATCGGGGCGCGGGAGCTGAGCGCCCAGCTGCATCTGGACCCCGGGACCTCAGCCCGCTGATCAAGCGCATGGAGGCCCACGGGCTGGTCACCCGGCGACGCAATCCGGAGGATGAGCGGGCCATCCTGATCGAGGTGACCGAAAAGGGGGCGCAGCTGCGTGAACAGGCCCTGCAGGTCCCGGTGCAGATGATGCGCCGGCTGCAGATGGATGAGCAGGATGTGCATGACCTCCAGCGGCTGATGACCCGGTTGATCAGCGCGGCACAAAGTGCTGATGATAACGCCGACTAATTAGTTGGTGCCCCAATTATTTGCCTACAATAGATGTAAGGCCCGCATCGGGCGCAGAGCTAAAGGGGAAATCATGGACGAGTCATCACTGCCCGTCATTACCGATACCACCGGACTAAGCCTGGGATACCGTTTCCTGTGGCGCCTGAAGTACGCTGGCCTGACGATTTTCGGCCCCGCGGAACGCTCGGTGCACTCCAGTCCGCGGGAACGGGTGAAATGGGAGCGTGCGGTCAAGGTGCTGCGGGCCCACGAAGCACGCGGAACCCAGGCGGATGCGCAGACGGTGCAGACCGCGGCGCGCATGCAGCCGCGCTAAGTCCCCGGGTCCTTCCGGACGCTGAGGCCAACGGCACACCGGATACCTCGCTGTGGCGGTGAAGTACGCGGTAATCTTCAAGGCATGGATGAGATGACCGAACTGGTACTGACCCGCCATTTTGCCGCGCCGCGCACCGCTGTGTGGGCCGCGTTCTGCGAACCGGAAATTATCGCCCAATGGTGGGGTCCGGCCGAATGGGGGATCAAGGAATCCTCCGTGGTCCTGGAACCCAGGGTCGGCGGACGCCACGAACTGGTCATGTACCAGCACCAGGACCCCACCCAGGAAGTGCCGTTGAAGGCACGATCACCGAATTCGATGAGTACACCTGCCTGGTCAGCGCCGACGGACCGCATGAAATGACGCTGGATCTGGTAATTCACACCCGGATCGACTTGAAGGAATTCGCCGGGCAAACCATCGTTACCCTCACCCAGGGCCCGCTGCCTCGTGAGGTGCTGGCCAGCAGTACCGCCGCCTGGGAATCGGCGTTCGACAAGCTGACCGGCCTGCTGGGTCAGTTCTTCTAAGCCAAGGGTCCCTCCGGCAGCTGCCGGCCTAGATGGGCCGGGAGACCAGGTAGCTGCGCACCTGTGTGATCTTTGCCGTTTTCGCGGTGCTGGTGAAACGGATCATGTAGCAAAAGGCGACGGAAATGTTCTGTACATTGGTCACCCGCCCGTCCACGCTCCCCTCCCGGCCATGGGTAAGGATGCTGTTGATCCGCAGCTGCGTGTTGTCCCGGGCGTTGGTCACCCACTTGAGCACCTCGGTCAAACCGGACAGGCGCTGGAAGCCCACAATTTCCCACTGCACGTCATCGGCCAGCCACTGCGCCAGGTGTTCGGCATCCTTGCTTTGCACGGCGACCACCAGGTCGCGAATGACCTGGGCGCGCGGGGCATTGCCGCAGTTCTCCGGTTCAGTGATTTCCAGGGGCGTGGCAGCCGCGTTGTTGGACGTCAAAAAAGTGCTCCTTGCCGTGCTGTGCGTCAGTGCTTCTGGCCGCAGCCAGGTTCCCACTCTACGCCCGCTCCCCGCCCGCCCGGCAGTGGCCTGTGACGGTTTTGCTTAACCCCGCCCGATGTAGGCATTCCCGCTGCGGTAATGGTCAGCTGGTTAACGGCCGCGCTCGCCGGCGCATTGGCGATAAATGCGACGGCGCGGGCCGCTTCCTCCAGCGCGAAGGTAGGCTCAACCTTGCGCGTGCCGTCCGCCTGCAGGGCGCCGGTGGAGGTGCCCAGCTGATCCATGATCTCGCTGGCCGCGTTGCCGATGTCGATCTGTGAGGCCGTGATGCCCCAGGGGCGCCCATCCAATTCCATGGACCGCGTCAACCCCGTGATCGCGTGCTTGGTGACCGCGTAGGCCACCGACTGGGGGCGGGGAACCTGGGCGGCGATGGACCCGTTGTTGATGATGCGTCCGCCACCGTGGTCCTTCATGTGGTTAAAGGCCTGCCGGGCGCAGTTGATGGCACCGGTCAGGTTGACCGCGCAGACTTCGTCCCAGTCCTCTTCGCTCAAATCCCCGACGTGGACGGCGGGCCCGAAGGTCCCGGCATTGTTGAACAGGGCGTGGATGCGGCCAAAGCGTGTACTGGCCTTCTCGAAAAGTTCTGCGACGTCCGCGCTCTGGGCAACATCGGCGGCCACGGCGAGGGCGCGGGGATTTCCGTCGGCCGCCTGGCGCAGCTTTTCCTCGGTGCGTCCGGCCAGCACCACGTTCCACCCCTGGCTCAACAGCACGCGGGCGCTGGCCCGGCCGATGCCGGAGCCCGCTCCGGTGATGATGATGGTGCGCCGGGATTCTTCCGAAACGGATACCGGATTCGTTGTCACCTGTGGCTCCCTGGGGTGTTGGCAATACGTGTGTTGGCTTCGGCTTTAACCGTAGGCCCCGGCGGAATGAATGACGCATGTTTCATCCCAAGACTTGTGAGGCTCTCACTTAATCTTAGTATGCGATAGAGAGTTTCCATAAAGCGGAAGTTTAAGTGTGTTGTTTTACCCTAAGCCACCACGCTTCGACCCATGAAGGACTGTATCCATGACCATCATTGAAGACGCGCCGACCACGGGTGCAAACCGCCACTCCGGCACTCCGGCTGCCGCCGAGGGCGCCCGGGCCACGGACGAGCAGATCACCGGT
>NZ_BAXF01000114.1:0-5837 GCF_001310435.1 Arthrobacter sp. JCM 19049
CTGGTCCAGCGGCACCACGAACGCGGTGGCCGCGTGTCCGGTGGTGGCGTCCGGGGTGGGGCACACCCCGGCCTCCACGACGCCCGGATGGGTGACCAGCGCCGATTCGATTTCAATGGTGGACAGCCGGTGCCCGGAGATGTTGATGACGTCATCGGTGCGTCCCAGGATCCAGATGTCCCCATCCGCATCGAACCGGGCCCCGTCCCCGGCCAGGAACCAGCCCTGCTCGGCGTACTGCTTCCAGTAGCTGGTGTAGTAGCGACGCGCATCGCCCCACACGGTGCGGGCCATTGCCGGACCGGTGCGGGTGATGACGATGTTGCCCTGTTCGCCGGGGGCCACACGTGTTCCCTGGGCGTCCACGATGTCCACCGCGACCCCCGGGGTGGCTCGCGCGGCACAGCCGGGCTTGAAGCCGGTGTCGGTGGGCCGCGGGGAGAGGATCGTCGCCCCGGACTCGGACTGCCACCAGGTGTCCACCATGGGGATGCCTTCGGCGGTGTTGCGTCCCACTTCGGTGCGCAGCCAGCGCCAGGCTTCCGGGTTCACCGCCTCGCCCACGGTGCCGCCCACCCGGATGGAGGACAGGTCATAGTGTGCCGGGATGCCGTCGGGGAACCAGCCATGAGCGAACGCACCAGGGTGGGGGCCGTGTAGTAGCTGGTGACCTTGTAGCGTTCGATGATCTCAAAATGCCGTCCCGGGTGCGGGGCGTTGGGCACCCCCTCGTAGATCACCTGGGTGACCCCGTTGGCCAGCGGACCATAGATTTCGTAGGTGTGGGCGGTGACCCAGGCCAGGTCCGCCGTGCACCAGTGCACGTCCAGCTCGCGCAGCGCCGGGTCCGGGTTCGCGAACAACAGGTTGTGGCTGTAGGCGGCCTGGGTCAGGTAGCCGCCGGTGGTGTGCACCAGCCCTTGGGCTTGCCGGTGGTCCCGGAGGTGTACATGATGAACAGCGGGGTTTCGGCGTCAAAGGCCTGGGCCTGGTGTTCGGTGGGCTGGCTGTCCACCAGCTCGTGCCACCACACGTCCCGTCCCTCGGTCCAGGCGATGTCGCACCCGGTGCGCCGGATCACCAGCACGTTCTCAATGTTGTTCTCCCCGGCCACCGCCGCGTCCGCGTTGTCCTTGACCGGGACGGCGGCGCCGCGGCGAAACTGGCCGTCCGTGGTGACCAGCAGCTTCGCTGCGGTGTCCTCGACCCGGAACTTCAGGGCCGCGGCGGAGAACCCGCCGAAAACCAGGGAGTGGATCGCGCCAATGCGGGCGCAGGCCAGGGTGATGACCACCGTCTCCACCAGCACCGGCAGGTAGATGACCACCCGGTCACCCTTCCCGATCCCCAGTTCGGTCAGCGCGTTCGCGGCCTGGCATACCCGTTCGGCCAGTTCCCGGTAGGTGACGGTCTCCCGGTCCCCGGGTTCCCCCTCGAAGTACAGGGCCACCTTCTCACCGCGGCCGGCCGCCACATGACGGTCCGCGCAGTTCACGGCGGCGTTCAGCGTGCCGCCCAGGTACCAGGAAATCTGCGGGCCGCGTTCGGCGGCGGGGTCGGCGGCAACGATCCGGGAGGTGGTGTGCCATCGGGTGTCCCAGTCCAGCAGGTTCGCCGCTTTATCCCAGAAGCGCTGGCGGGTGGCTTCGTCGGTGCTTTCCTCGGAGGTCAGGTCGATGGTTGTCATCGAAGAAAATCCTTTACACGTGGTCGCGGGCCCTAGGCCCAGCGGGCAATGGCCTTGCGTTCGGCGATGGACAGCAGGGCATCGGTGAGTTTGCCGAAGATCGCCAGCAAGATGATGGTCAGGATCAGGCGGTCAATGCGCCCATTGTTTTGGGAATCGGTGAGCAGGAACCCCAGGCCCATGGAGGCGCCGAGCAGTTCGGCCGCCACCAGGAACAGCCATGCCTGGGCCAGGGCCAGGCGCAGCCCGGAGAAGATCGCGGGAACCACGGCCGGCAGCTGAACGGTGCGCAGCAGGCGCAGGCCCCGGTAGCCAAAGGAGCGGGCCGCCTCCACCAGCTGGGGATCCACGTGGCGCAGCGCCAGGGAGACGGTGGTGAAGACCGGGAAGAAGGCGCCGATGATGATCAGGGTGACCTTGGAGTCCTCACCCATCTTCATCCACAGCACCAGCAGCGGAACCCAGGCCAGTGACGGGACCGCGCGCAGCGCCCCGATGCTCAGGCTCAGCAGGCATCGGCCAGCTTCGATAGTCCCACCAGGCACCGAAGACCAGGCCCAGCAGCGAACCGGCGGCAAAGCCCAACAGGACCCGCTGGGCGGAGATGCCTATGTGGGTCCACAGCTCACCGCGCTCCAGCAGGTCAACGGCGGCGGTGATGACGGAGGCCGGGGTGGGCAGCGCATAGGAGGGCACCAGTCCGCTTGTCGTGGCCAACTGCCACGCCACCAGGACCAGGGCGGGGACAACCAGGCCCACCAGCCAGTGCGGGAGCCCCAGCAGTGCGGCGAGCAGCCCGGCGCGCGGGGCATCGGCTTGTGTGGTGGCCGGCTGCTGGTCAACAGGAGCGGTCATCGCCTATTCACCCGCAATCTGTGAGGCATCGGCCTGCCGGGCAAACTGGTCGTCAACCAGGGTGTCCAGTGCGGCGTCCACCTCGGCTTGGCTCTTCACATCGCCGCTGTCGACAAACACCGGCCAATGTTGCCCAGCACCTGAACGAACTTCTCGCCCGGGACCGCCGCCACGTCGAGGTTGGATCGCTCGGAGATGACCGTGTCGGCGACCTGAGCGTCCAGTCCGGCGACATCGGCCAGGATCTGTGCGGTTTCCTCCGGGTGGCTGCCGGCCCACTGGCGCGCCTTCTCATAGGCGTCAACCACGGTCTGCGCCACTTCCGGGCTGTCCTTGAGGAAGTCCTCACGGGCGTTGAGCGCCCCATAGGTGTTGAAGTCCAGGTTGCGGTACAGCAGGCGTGCCCCGTCCTGTTCGGCGGACGCATGATCGGGTCCAGTCCGCTCCAGGCATCCACCGAGCCGTTGGCCAAAGCGGTGCGCCCGTCGGCGTGCTGCACGTTCTGCAACGTGATGTCCTTTTCCCCCAACCCCGCCTCCTGCAGGGCCTGCAGCAGGAAGAAGTAGGGTCGGTGCCCTTGGTGGCCGCGACCTGCTTGCCCTTCAGGTCGGCGACCGAGGAAACCGGTGAATCCTTGCCCACGACCAGTGCTGACCATTCGGGCTGCGAGTACAACGCGATCGTCTTGATCGGGGAACCGTTGGAGCGGGCCAGCAGGGCGGCGGAGCCGGCGGTGGAGCCACGTCGATGGCGTCCGCACGCAGTGCCTCGTTGGCCTTGTTTGACCCGGCCGACTGGATCCATTCGACGCTGATGCCGTCGTCGGCCAGCGCATCCTCCAGCCATCCCTTTTCCTTCAGCACCAGGCTCAGGGGGTTGTAGGTCGCATAGTCGAGGGTCAGGATCTCACCGGCAGCGGCGTTCTCCCCGGCGCAGCCGCTGAGGCTGCTCGCGGCCAATGCGACGGCGGCGAAGGTGAATGCGCAACGGCGGGACAGGGTGAATTTTGACATGGGAATCCTTAGCGGGTGGGTTCGGCGGCGCACGGTAGGAGGCCCGGACGCAAGGGTGAGGGGTGGACAGGAAGGCGACGCGGCGCGGGGGTTAATGGCCCGACGGGTCGACACCGAGCAGCTGCAGCAGATGCGCGCGCTGGGTGGTGAATCCGGAACCCGTCCGGTTGCGGGGCCTGGGGGAGTTCAGGGTCAGGTCCTCGATGACCCCGGCCCCGTTCTGCTTCTGCTCCGCGTTCGGCCGCCGGTGCCCCAGGACAATGACGCGGTCGGCCAGGCTCAGGGCCTCGTCCACGTCATGGGTGACCATCAGCACCGTGGTCGGGAACGAACGGTGGATGTCCAGCAGCAGATCCTGCATTTTCAGGCGGGTCAGGGCATCCAGC
Source organism: Arthrobacter sp. JCM 19049 (assembly GCF_001310435.1). Taxonomy (NCBI): domain Bacteria; kingdom Bacillati; phylum Actinomycetota; class Actinomycetes; order Micrococcales; family Micrococcaceae; genus Arthrobacter; species Arthrobacter sp. JCM 19049. The sequence goes on from NZ_BAXF01000114.1 coordinate 3,942, forward strand.
GCGCCGAACGGTTCGTCCAGCAGCAGGACCCCGGGGCGCCGTGCCAGGCGCGGGCCAGTGAAACGCGCTGGGCCATGCCCCCGGAAATCTCGCGTGGACGAAGTTCCGCCGCGTGGGTGAGCTCGGTCAGTTCCAGCAGCTCGGCGATCAGCTCGCGCCCGGCCTGGGCTGTCAGCTGCGGAGACAGGCCCAGGGCGATGTTCTGGCGCACCGTCCGCCACGGCAGCAACCGGGTTCCTGGAACGCCACAGCACAGCGGTCATCGATTCCCTCCACGGCGTGGCCGCCAATGCGGACCTGGCCGACACTGGGGTGATCCAGGCCGCTGACGGTGCGCAGCAGTGTGGACTTGCCGCAGCCGCTGCGCCCAGGATGGCCACCACCTGACCGGCGGTGATCTGCAGGTCGATGCCCGACAGGACCGTGCGGGTCTGCCGTCCTGCGGTGAACGAACGCCCCAGGTTGTGGAACTGAACCGATCGGGCAGTGGATGGCGCCACGGGTGTGGGCGACACAAGGACAGTACTCATTGTCATCTCCATCGCTTCTGGCGTTAGCACCGTCCATGCAGGAAGAGGCCTTCTCCCCGTCATGGTGGTTGCTGCGGCGTCAACGAGCCAGATCTCTCGGCCGCTCGGGATGGTTACGCCACCATGTAATCGTCCCGAACGGATGGAAGGCAAATCGTTCGTAATGTGACGAATCTTCGAAGTACACGTTTCTGGGGCCGGTAATTCTGGTATTTCTTTGATCCCTTGTGGATTCTGCATCATTCTGCCGCTTGACGGGGTCAGGCTGTTACGTCCTGCCCATTCGCGCCATCCGGGCGTTCGACGTCATCTGCGCTTCATGCCCCGAAATATGACGCCCGGCCTTGAGCTGGCTTCGACACCGCCGGTACAAATGAGATGAACCATCCAGAGCGGCTGAGAGATCTGGCTCCACGACGCCGCAGCAACCACCCCATGCGGGCCGGTGCTACCGCCAGGACCGATGGAAGAATTGAGGCTCTTGCATGTCATTCGGCGAACCCCAACCGGACTTCAACGCGCTGTCCGACCCTGCCCAGGCCCCTGCCGGCAACGCCGTGGACCTGGACCAGCACCCCGAGCAGCTGCCCGAGCGGCAGCTGCTGAAGATCACCCCGGGGCCTGGGGCCGACGAACAATATGAACGCCTGGCCGCCACCTTCCGACCGGTCTTCGCGCAAATCGCCGAGGGCGCAGCCCACCGGGACCGGGAGCGCATCCTGCCCTTTGAGCAAGTGGGGCTGCTGAACCGGGAACGCTTCGGGGCCCTGCGCGTCCCGGTGGACCGCGGCGGGTACGGTGCCCGCATGTCCGATGTCTTCCGCCTGCTGATTGAACTGGCCGAAGCCGACTCCCACATCGCCCAGCTCTGGCGTGCCCACCTGCCTTCGTCGAAGACGTGCTGGCCTTCGAGGACCAGTCGCTGCAGGCCAAATGGCTGGAGCGGATCTCCGCCGGGCACATTGTGGGCAACGCCTACACCGAACGCGGCGGCAACCGGCTGGGCAGCCTGAACACCACGGCCACCGAGCACGAGGGCCGCTGGTTCGTCACCGGGGAGAAGTACTATTGCACCGGGACCATCTTTGCCGACTGGACCATGGTAGCCGTGGCCCACCCCCAGCTGCCCGGTCGGCAGATCGCCGTCGTGGCCACCCAGCATTCCGGGGTGCGGATCCTGGACGACTGGGACGGGTTCGGCCAGCAGCTGACGGGCACCGGCACCACCACGTTCGAGCGGGTCCCGGTGGACAGCTTCATCCCGCAGCATGAGAACGACACCGAATCGGCGATCTTCCAGCTGGTGCTGCTGGCCGTGCAGGCCGGCCTGGCCCGCGCGGCGCTGAATGACCTGCGCTCCTCGGTC
>NZ_BAXF01000115.1:0-5781 GCF_001310435.1 Arthrobacter sp. JCM 19049
CGCAGCAGCTGCGGGAGCACTCGCTGGGCCGCTTCCTGCGCATCGGCCGGGCTGTCGGGTCCCACGCTCATGGATACGTTCATGGCCGCGGCGATGCTGCCGTCCTTGCTGAACACCGGAACAGCCACCGAGCGCAGTCCGACGGACAGCTCCTGGTCCACCAGGGCATACCCCCGTTCCCGGACCTTCTCCAGTTCCGCTTCCAGGGCCTTGGCGTCGGTGATGGTGCGCGGGGTCAGTGCAGCAGGAGTGTCCTGGAGGACCTGCTGCACGGTTTGCGCCGGCTGATGCGCCAGCAGCACCCGGCCCATGGAGGTGCTCAGCGCCGGGAAGCGGTCCCCACAGAGATCCCCACCTGCATGATGGAGCGGGTGTGCACGCGGGCGATGTACATGATTTCACTGCCCTGCAGCACGGAGGCGGAGGCCGATTCCCCGACACTTGCGGAGAGCTCCTCCAGCACCGGTTCAATGAGTTGCGGCAGGGTGGCGCTGGACAGGTAGGCATACCCCAGCTGCAGCACCAGCGCGGTGAGCGCGAACTGCTTCCCGTCCGTGCGCACGTAGCCCAGCTCGGCCAGGGTGTGCAGGAATCGGCGCGCGGTGGCCCGGGACAGTCCGGTGCGTGCGGCGACCTCGGACAGCGTCATGGACGTGTGTTCGGCGTCGAAGCTGCGGATGACCTGCAGCCCGCGGGCCAGGGACTGCACCGAGGTCTTCGCCGACGTGCTGTTCTCGCTGTTCTCGCTGCTCAAGGCTCTCCTGATTGATGTGCTCCGCCCACGGGGTGCCGTGCTGCGGGGATGGTGAAGGGGCACGCGGCCTTGGATGGCGCGTGCCCCTCCTAATTTACTGGTTGTTGGCGAGCACCGCCTCCGCGGATGCCCGCAGCGGCCTGGCGCGTTTAGCCGCGGGCGAGTTCGACCGGCAGCTTGGCCTGAAGCTCCTCGAAGCTGATCCCGTGGGTGGAGCGCACGAACACCTGCCCCTGGCGCAGCTCAAAGACCGCGACCTCCGTATAGATTCGCGAGACGCAGCCGAGCCCGGTAACCGGATAGCTGAGCTGGTCCACCAGCTTGGAGTCTCCGTTCTTCGTAAACAGGCTCATCATGACCCAGGTCTGCTTGGCGCCGATGGCCAGGTCCATGGCGCCGCCCACGGCCGGGATCGCCCCTTCGGCTCCGGTGTGCCAGTTGGCCAGATCCCCGGCGGCCGAGACCTGGAAGGCCCCGAGCACACAGACATCCAGGTGCCCGCCGCGCATCATGGCGAAGGAGTCGGCGTGGTGGAAGAAGCTGGCTCCGGGCAGCTCGGTGACCGGAATCTTGCCGGCGTTGATCAGGTCCTCGTCCACCTGCTCCCCGGTGGCCACCGGTCCCATGCCCAGCATTCCGTTCTCGGTGTGCAGGGTGACGCCCTGTTCGGCGGTGAGGAAGTTGGAAACGTTGGTGGGCTGGCCAATGCCAAGGTTGACGAAGGCACCGGCGGGGATGTCCGCGGCCACCATCTGGGCCATCGCATCGCGGGTCAGTTTTTCGTCGGTGTGCAGCAGCGTGCTCATCAGTTCTTCCCTCCCAGTGCCACCATGGTGTCCACGTAAATGCCCGGGGTCACCACGACCTCCGGGTCGATGCCGCCCACCGGCACGATCTCATCAACCTGGACAATGGCCTGCTTGGCGGCTGTGGCCATGATTGGTCCGAAGTTGCGCGCGGTCTTGCGGTAGACCAGGTTGCCGTGGGTGTCGGCCCGCAGCGCTTGATCAGTGCGACATCGGCGTGGATCGGGGTCTCCAGGACATAACCGCGCCCGTCAATCATGCGCGTTTCCTTGCCCTCGGCCAGCAGCGTGCCGTAGCCGGTGGGGGTGAAGAATCCGCCGATCCCGGCGCCCGCCGCACGAATGCGTTCGGCCAGGTTTCCCTGCGGAACCAGCTCCAGCTCGATGTCCCCGGCCCGGTAGGCCTCATCGAAGTGCCAGGAATCGGATTGGCGGGGGAAGGAGCAGATGATCTTCTTTACGCGGCGTTCCTTGATCAGCAGGGCCAGGCCCACGTCGGCCTGTCCGGCGTTGTTGTTCACCACGGTCAGGTTCGTGGCCCCGCCATCAAGCAGGGCGTCGATCAGTTCCATGGGTTGCCCGGCGTTGCCGAAGCCGCCGATCAGGACGGTGGAGCCGTCCTTCACTTGGGCCACGGCCTCGGCGGGCGAGGTGGCGATACGTGGTGCCATCAGTGTCTACCTCTCTGAGCGAAAATCCTTGGGGAGGGGCGAACCCCCGGTGTGGCTAGTTGGCGGCGTTGACGTTCTCGATGACCACGGCCAGGCCCTGGCCAACGCCAATGCAAATGGCCGCCAGGCCGTAGCGCTGCCCCGACTCCTGCAGCCGGCGGGTCAAGGTCCCCAGGATGCGCAGGCCCGAGGCGCCCAACGGGTGGCCGATGGCGATGGCCCCGCCCCAGGCGTTGACGATGCCCGGGTCAATGTCCCAGGCGCGCAGGCAGGCCAGCGACTGCGCCGCAAACGCCTCGTTCAGTTCCACCGCGGCGATGTCGTTCCACGACAGTCCAGCTTGGACAGCGCCTTGTTGGCGGCCTCGACGGGGGCGAAGCGAAGTACTGCGGGTCCAGGGCGTGGGCCGCGTTGGAGATGATGCGGGCCAGCGGGTCCAACCCGAGCGCCTGTCCTCCGGCTTCCGAGCCAATGAAGGCTGCCGAGGCCCCGTCATTCATGGGTGAGGCATTCCCTGCGGTCACGGTTCCGGTTTCGGCCGGGCGGAACACGGTGCGCAGTCCGGAAAGGGTTTCCGCCGTCGAGTCCGGGCGGACGGTCTCGTCGCGGGTGACTTCGGTGCCCTTCTTGGACGCCGGGGGCACCGGCACGACAAGGTTGTCGTACTTGCCGGCCTGCCAGGCGGCGGCAGCCTGCTGGTGGGAGGTCGCCGCGAACTGGTCCTGGTCTTCGCGGCTGATCTGGTACTTTTCACGCAGCTGCTCGGTCGCTTCACCAAGCGAAACGGTCCATTCCCCAGGCATGGACGGATTGACCAGGCGCCACCCAGGGTTGTGTTGGCCAGTTCCAGGTTGTTCATGGGGAAGGGGCGCTCGGTCTTGGGCAGCACCCATGGCGCACGGCTCATGGACTCCACTCCCCCGACAAGCACCAGGTCCGCATCCCCCGTGGCGACCTCGCGGGAGGCGGCGATGGCCGCGTCCAGGGAGGAACCGCACAACCGGTTCATGGTGGTGCCGGGGATGGAGGTGGGCAGCCCGGCCAGCAGCGTGGCCATGCGCGCGACATTCCGGTTCTCCTCGCCGGCCCCGTTGCGTTGCCGAAAATAACCTCATCGAGGGCGGAGGCATCCAGCTGCGGCGCGCGGGCCACCAGTTCGCGGATCACGTGCGCGGCAAGATCATCCGGCCGGTGCCCTGACAGGCTCCCGCCCAGCTTGCCAAAAGGCGTACGGATCGCGTCATAGAGATAGGCCTGCTGCATTAAGTCACTGCTCCGTTACCGTTCGATGTTCATACTGTGAACTTTCGTTCGTAAAACGAACAATATCAGCCCCAGCCCTCGCACTCAATACTAGCAAAGAAGTTCGCTATGCGAACTAGTGTGCGTGAAGTGAATTTGGTGCTAACATCACTTTGCTATGACGCACATCACCGCCACTTCGTCGGCGGGACTCGAAGGGAGCCACCTTGACTACGTCGCTTAGCGGCACCAGGCCGCAAAAACTTGGCGGCTGGATTGCCGCCCTCTGCTTCTTCATCGTGGTCTTCGAGGGCTACGACATCGTGGCGTTGGGAGCCACCATTCCCGTATTGACCGACCCGGACATCGGTGGCTTCAGTGTCGCCGCCATGAACTGGGTAAACACGTTTTCCCTGATCGGCGTCGGAGTGGGAGCCGCGCTCATGGGGCGTTTGGCCGACCACTTTGGCCGTCGACGCCCCCTGCTCCTGGCGGTTCTGGTGTTTTCGGCCTTCACGCTGGTCTTTCCGCTGATGCCCAATGCGGCACTGATGGGGTTGGTGCGTTTTATCGCAGGTCTGGGACTCGGTGGATGCATGCCGGTGGCCCTGGCGTTGATGCAGGAGAACGCGCCGGTTGGACGCCGGGCCCTGGCCAACAACCTGCCCATGGTCGGATATCACCTGGGTGCCGTACTGGCCTCCCTGGCTGGCCGGGCCGCGGGCATGCACTGGTCGTTGCTTTACTATCTGGGCGGCGGACTAGGCCTGGTGCTGCTCGGCCTGCTTTGGTTCAAGCTCCCCGAAAGCGAAGTGCGCCCCGCGGGAGAGCGCAGCTCGCTGGCAGATGTGCTCAAGCCCAAGTACTTGCGCAGCTCGATCGGCTTGTGGATTGCGGCGTTTATGGGTCTGGTCCTGGTCTATGGATTAAACGCCTGGTTGCCCAAGATCATGGGCGCCGCCGGCTACCCGGTGGCCGACTCCCTGACAATGCTCTTTGTCCTGAACCTAGGTGCGATCGCCGGCCTCATCATCAGCGCCTATGCCGCCGATGCGAAGGGAATCAAACTGGTTTCCCTGCTCTGGTTCGCCGCCTCGGCTGTCTTCCTGGTTCTTCTAGCCCTGCCCTTCGGAAGCCAGGCATTGCTCACGGTGGTCCTCTTCATCACCGGCGTCTTTGTTTTCAGCGCCCAATGCCTGATGTACGTCTATGCCGGGCACGTCTATCCTCGTGACATGGTGGCCACCGGCATCGGTTTGGCTTCGGGGATCGGGCGTTTCGGCGCGATTATCGGCCCCTACGTCACCGGTCTCATGGTGGCCGCGGGGACCGCATATCCTGGGGCGTTCTTCCTCTACGGGGGTGCTGCATTGATCGCGGTCCTGGTCATCGCGCAGATCCCCAAGCCGAAGTCCTCCTAGCGGCAAACGGACGAATCCCGGGGCCAACAATTGAGTAAGAGTGTGCCGGTGCCACAGGATGGCACCGGCACACTCTTACTCATTCCGTCCCCTAGGAGACCTGCCGGGTTCCCCCACCATGCCCAGCGCATCTCCCAGCCCCTCCCACTCGTTCGCCAATATTCCCGCTGCCGTCAGCAGACTAAAGTTGATTCATGGCCAACTCGCCCAGTGGGGATTCCATGCTGGACCGCATTGTGCGGATCCTGGATTCCTTTGACCCCAAGACCCCGAAGCTTTCGGTCGCCGCCCTGGCTCGACGCGCCCAGATTCCCCGCGCCACCATGTACCGCTTGATTGAGGATCTGGTCGGCCACGGTTTGCTGGCGCGTGATCACGAAGGACAAATTTCACTGGGGCTGCGGCTGTGGGAGCTGGCCAACCGCAGTGCCGCTACCCAGGACCTGCGCACCGCAGCACTGCCCTTCATGGAGGACATCAATCAGCTTCTGGGCCAGAACACCCAGCTGGCAATGCTGCATCAGGATGACGTCCTGGTCATTGAGCGTCTCTCCCGTCCCGGGTCGGTGGTCAATCAGGCCAGCGTTGCCGGGCGCATGCCGATCCACCGCACCTCCATGGGCATGGCGCTGCTGGCCTACTCCCCGGCCCCGGTGCTGGAGGACTACCTGAGCCGACACGAGGAAGCCGTCCTCGACTACCATCCCCGGCTACGTCATGAGCTGGCTGAGATCCGACGCCGCGGCTACGCCACCTTCGATGGCTTCATCGATCCCGAGACCACCGGGGCGGCGGCCCCGATTCTTGACGGTCAGGGGTACGCGGCGGCCGTGTTGGCTGTGGTGGTTCCGGGCTCTGCAACGCTGCCCGCCGCGGCCATGGCTCTGC
>NZ_BAXF01000116.1:0-5781 GCF_001310435.1 Arthrobacter sp. JCM 19049
CAGTTCGTTGATGTGGACCTGTCCCCGATCATTGCCCTGACCGACCGGGCCCAGTGGGACCTGGTGGGGTGGGAGGCCCCGCGGCTGCTTAGCGCCTACCTGGCGGCGGCCGAGGACCTGAGCCCAACCCGGGCGTGGGCCGAGGTGGTTCACCGGGCGGCCTCCCCCGACGTGCGCGGCATCCTGGACAGCTATGCCAGCGAGCCGGTGGACCAACGCTCCTATCAGCAGGCCAGGCTCGCCATGGCAGCGGCGCGAGAGCGGTATGCCCGGCTCATGGAGCACCAACGCCTCGACGCCCTGTTCTTCCCCACCATGCCTGCGCTTCCCCAGCGGGTGGGCGAGGACCATGTGGTGGACCACTGCGGCCAGCAGACTGCCCTGTTCCCACTGATGACCCGGAATGTCGGGCCGGGCACGATACTGGGCGTGCCGTCGGTGACCCTGCCCGCCGGCCGAGGCTCGCACGGACTGCCGGTGGGGATGACGGTGCAGGGTAACGCCCACCAGGATGCTGATCTGCTGGCATTGGCGGGGCAGCTCGAGCCACTGCTCGCGCGCCGACTGAGGCGGTTTCCGCCCGGCGCGCGGCTTGTTCCACGGGCGGGCCAGCTAATGACAGGGAGCCTCGGCACACCAGCTCGTGAGGCCGCGGTGTACCGCGGGCAAGGAAAAACCAAGGAGAACGCCATTGTTCTTCCCTTGGTACCTTCAGCATATCCTCTGGGTGGGGGCTGGCCGCAAGACCCGGGGCAGGATTGAAAATGAGTAGCCGAACCGCCACCCCGACCCCATGCAACGTCAACCATCCGGGCCACCTCCCAGCGGCCCTGCGACCTGCTGCTGGTGATTTCCGAATGGGGCAACGCCGTGCCCGCCGATTCACTGCGCCCTTACTTACCGCCGTCCGAGGCTCTCACCGACAGCGGCCTGCACCGAAAACCATTGACGAACCGGCCGAATGCCAGGAGCATCTAGCCGCGGTGGCAGAGCGCATACCTCAGCTGCGCGCCCAAATGTAGCAGATTCCGCATCGGCACATGATCCGGAGGAGGACAGAAATACGACTTCCAGGTATCAGACTCGGTCACTTGGCCACTGTGTGCGTACCGGACCGGTGACGCTCAGCCGCTGCGTCGACACGCCGCAGATACTCCGCCTCGTCGATCGCGCCGCGGGCCTCGTCGGTCAAGTTCTCGACGTCCTCGCGGTTCGGGACCCATCCCTCATGCCAGGCCGCAGCCAGTGACTGCCGAACGGCATTGCATTGGTTAGCATCGAGCTGCGCAAACAGTTCTGGCCAGCGTTCCTCAATATCAAACTTCTCGGTCACGGCCGGACTCCTTCCAAGAAAATGACCCACTTCATTTTACCAAGTCACCTGAAAACGATCCTTAGATAGTTTCGGTTGGTTTTGGTTTCGGGCACAGGTTTCGGGCCACCTTTCTGCGGCGTGTCACTCGAAATAGTGAGTGCCAGGCAAGACGGTCTTAAAACGATCGTTTTTGGCGTCCGTATGAGGCACCTTCATTGGGCATTCTCGCGGGCGGGGTATACGCGACGCGCATCTTGGCCGCGAGCATAGAGACCTCTAGCAACCCACATCAGTAGAGCCGGTGCCCCGGTGAACGACGACCGTCGTATGGGACAAGCATCAGCACTTGAGAGACTTCGTTTCTATCATCCTTGCTTTGGACCAGAACTTGTTATTGGTGATCGCCCCCGGCACAAAAAAGTCTGATCGCGAGGGTCAATGCCAAATCAGCAGGTCATTGGGTGGGCTGGTAGTCGCTTGGCGAAAACGTTCTAGGAGGAGTGCCGATCCAGGCTGTTTTCACGGGCAGGCTGGGGCTGGAGGGCGACGATGAAACTAATTGGGCCGGTGAGTGATCCAAGGCAGCATCCAATGATCAGGAGCAGCGTCACGTCATAGTCTGGAATCTGCTGCGTGAGGAGAGCAAAGACGAAGCCAGAAGCAGCACGCCCGCGACGGAGGCAATAATTCCTCCGGAAACTCGCCCCTTTCGGCTCCCCAGCACGAACAGTCCCGTCGAGACGACAGAAGCTATCAGTGCAGCGAAGATGCTGGAAACGGCGAAGAATACCACTAGCGTTGAGGGGCTGTCGGAGAGTGAATTTGAGTTATATCCAAGGAGCGAAGAGAGCGTAGCCAGGACGACAGTTCCGAGCGAATTGATGAAGGAGAAAACAAAGCCACGAATATGACTAGATAGGTTTCCTTCATTTGGGTCTCCTTACACGAGGTAGAGACCATTTCCCGCCCTCTTTAGCGAAGGGTGCGTCTCCTGGTTTCCGAATATGTCCCTCACCTTACCTCTGTGCTCCATTGCCGAATGCTCAGAGCTTCCGGCGCAGGCGTATTGGAGCCAGAGAGCCCTTCGCTGAAGAGTCGAGGACGGGGCAGCGTTAGTTGATACGCTGCCCCGTGCTGTCAACCTGTTTAGGTCATGGCAACGCGCGCGGTCCGGTAGGCGAACGTCTTCCGGGGCTTCTCCGGTCATGGGCAAGGGCGTCTTTGGTTCTCGGTTACTGGTTCGGCGGCAGCTACGGCCGTGAGGTTGCTCGGAGGGGCGTTGTCCAGCACGAGCACATGCAGCCCGCAGAGCATGCCAGAACGGGCCAGGTGGAAGATAGTCGTGGGTCTTCCGACCCCGCCTTTCTGGTTGCCGAGAGCGCAAATGTGGGTGGTCCTTGCAACCCGGGATCCTTCGGTGCCGGCGTCGTCGGCGCGGTGGACCTCTATATTTTCATAAACAGAGCCCCTGCCCAGCTGGTGATCCTTGGGCCATCCGAACCTGCGACCTAAGTGAGGTTGAACCGGCTGCCGGCCGGGTTGCGAGGCCCGGCCAGGCCGCCAAAGGGAATGATCTGGCTTTCTGAGGCACCGCGCTCGGGACATGGTTGAGCCCGCAAGGACCCGGTGGCGGCTCCTGACTGGCTCGTGTCGGTCGCAGTTGTCCGGCGTTCGCGAAGATACGCACGCCGCAACGGTTATCTAGGAATCCTTGCCGTTCTTGGAGGGGCGGGTCCCCAGTTCCCCGTCGACCTGATCGGCAAACTTCGTGCTCGCCGCGGTTTCGGGTGACTCTTCCTGCCAAATCATCTCAAGATCGGCAGCAAGGTTCGCTTCCTTCCGTGCCTTTTTCCTCTGTTCATTAGCCATGGCCTCAGTCTAGCGACCTTTGGGAAAAGAAGCAGTGACCCCCGATACCGGTGCACTCCAAAACCGGCTTGTCACCTCGAAATGGGCTGCCGGTTGCAGAACGGCCCCCGCGCCGCGACAGGGGGTTCCTGTCGCGGCGCGGGGGCCGGTTCTAGAGCCTGGGGTAGTGCTTACAGGCTCTCAGCAAATTTTTTTGCCCGGGCATGCTCCAGCATCTCTTCGCGGGAAACTACCTTGACGCGGTCACGGGTAACCTCGCCGAAGCGGGTCGGCACGGTTCCGGCCTCGCTGCCCAGCTGCTTCTCTTGCTGGTCCAGGGCCAGCCAGCCTTCCCAGGTGGCGAAGTCGACGCCGCGTTCCTCCAGCAGCTGAGTGATCGGTGCGTCCTGGCTCGGCTGGGCCAGCTGGTCCAGGTCGGTGAGCAGGTGGTTGATGGTCTCCAGGGCGTCGCCCTTGGTGTGGCCGATCAGGCCCACCGGACCGCGCTTGATCCAGCCAGTGGCGTACAGGCCCGGGACATGCTGGCCGTGGGCGTCCAGGACGCGGCCGCCTTCGTTGGGCAGCACGCCGGCAGCGCCATCGTATTCGATGCCGTCCACGGCCGAACCGAAGTAGCCCACCGCGCGGTAGACCGCCTGGACGGGGTATTCGGTGAACTCTCCGGTGCCGCGCACGTTGCCGGTCCCATCCAGTTCATTGCGTTCCATCTTCAGGCCGGCAACCTTGCCGTCCTCACCGACGATCTCGACCGGGGACTGCAGGAAGTGCAGGTGCAGGCGACGCGAGGCGCTGGGGGCCTCTTCGCGTTCTTCCTGCTCGATCAGCCAGTTGGTCAGCGTGGAGACCATGGTCTTGGTCTGGTTGTTGGTCTTCATCGCCTCATCGGAGGCGGCGTCGAACTCGAAGTCCTCCGGGTACAGGACGATGTCCACATCCTTGGAGTGCGACAGTTCGCGCAGCTCCAGCGGGGTGAATTTCACCTGCGCCGGACCGCGGCGGCCGAAGATGTGCACGTCGGTGACGGCCGAGTTGTTCAGCTGCTCGTAGATGTGCTCCGGGATTTCGGTTTCCAGCAGCTGGTCGGCGTGCTTGGACAGGATGCGTGCCACGTCCAGGGCACGTTGCCGTTGCCGATGACGGCCACTTCCTTGGCCGACAGGTCCCAGGTGCGGTCGGTGTCCGGGTGGGCGTCGTACCAGGAGACGAAGTCGGCGCCGCCGAAGGAGCCTTCCAGGTCCACGCCTGGGATGTTCAGGTCGGCGTCCTTCTGGGCGCCGGTGGCAATGATCACCGTGTCGTAGCGGGCCTTGAGTTCATCCAGGGTGATGTCCCGCCCCAGGCCCACGTTGCCGTAGAAGTCGATCCAGTCGTTGTGCAGCACCTTGTGCAGGGCGGTGATGATGCCTTGATGCGCGGGTGGTCTGGGGACACCCCATAGCGGATCAGGCCGAACGGGGTGGGCAGCTCGTCGAAGAGGTCGACTTTCAGCTGCAGGGCGCCGGAGGAGACTGCTTCGCTTTTGGCCAGCATGTCGGCTGCGTAGATCCCGGCCGGTCCGGCGCCGACGATGGCCACGCGCAGGGGTCGGTTGGTCAGGTGCTCTGGAATGCTAAGTTCACTCATCAAACAACTTCTACTTTCTTAGTCAACGAATAGGGCCGGCACCGCAGTATCGGTGTGGGTCAGCGGCTGAAGCTCAGCCAGCTGCACTGCAGCATCGGGGCCAGTCGAACCACGTCACCAATCACAATGACGGCCGGATTCGTTACTGCGGCTTGTTGGGCGCGCACTACGATCTCTTCTAGGGTACCGATAGTTGTGCGTTGCGTCTGTGAGTAACCTCGCTCAATTATGGCAATCGGAGTGTTAGTTCCCAGCCCACGCCCAGTTAACGTCTGCACTGTGGCGGCCAGGCGGCCCACGCCCATCAGGATCACCAGGGTGTGGTCCGTGCGCAACGGCACATCGCCAAGCTCCTGGTGGCCGGTGACCACGCTGAACCCGGCGGCTAGCCCGCGGTGGGTGACCGGGATGCCGGCGCCGGCCGGCACCGCCACGGCGCTGGTGATGCCGGGAATCACCCGCACGGTAAACCCGTGGGCGGCCGCGTAGGCGGCCTCTTCTCCCCCGCGGCCCAGCACGTACGGGTCTCCGCCCTTCAGGCGCACCACGTTCTTCCCCTGCCGGGCCTGGCTGACTAAGCATTGGTTGATTTCGTCCTGGGTGGCCAGGTGGCTTCCCGGGGCCTTGCCCACGTCAATGACCTGCACGTGATCTTCCAACTCGTCCAGCAGCGCCGTGGGACCGAGCCGGTCCGCCAGGACCACGTCCGCTCGCATCAATGCCCTGTACCCTGCCACGGTGATCAGCTCCGGGTCTCCCGGGCCGCCGCCGATGAGGGTAATGCTTCCTTTATCCATTGTTTTCTCCAGTTCGTCTCATTCCCCGGTCTCGCAGGAGTTTGCGTTCCACCGGGGCAAAGCAGGCCAGTTCAATGAGCACCCCGACCAGCAGGATGACCACTATGACCAAGATCACCAGGGGCAAATCGGCCAGGTCCCGTCCACGCTGCAGCAGGGAGCCGACCCCGGGGGCCA
>NZ_BAXF01000117.1:0-5781 GCF_001310435.1 Arthrobacter sp. JCM 19049
GGCTTAAACAGGTGAGGCTCCAACCATCACTGGTTGGAGCCTCAAACCCTCCTCAAGTTAAGTCCGGCGGTGTCCTACTCTCCCACACCCTCACGAGTGCAGTACCATCGGCGCAGTGGGCCTTAGCTTCCGGGTTCGGTATGGGACCGGGCGTTTCCCCCACGCTATGACCGCCGTAACAGCAGTGAAACAACCACACACCTGGTGCCGGCTGCAAAACCATCCATGAACAACACCTGCCAACCCCCACACCCCACCAACAAGGGGGGCCTGGGTGGTGTGGTTGTTGTTTCGTAACCGTATAGTGAACGCGAGCAACACTCTTTGCCGAACACCCCACACAAGGGGGGTGGTTTTGTTGTGTGTTGATAAGTCATCGGCCTATTAGTACAGGTCAGCTACACAAGTCTTTAGTCCTTGCTTCCACATCCTGCCTATCAACCCAGTGGTCTAGCTGGGGGCCTCTCACACAAAAAGTGTATGGAAATCTCATCTCGAAGCAGGCTTCCCGCTTAGATGCTTTCAGCGGTTATCCCTTCCAAACGTAGCTAATCAGCGATGCACTTGGCAGTACAACTGACACACCAGAGGTTCGTCCGTCCCGGTCCTCTCGTACTAAGGACAGCCCTTCTCAAATTTCCAACGCGCGCAGCGGATAGGGACCGAACTGTCTCACGACGTTCTAAACCCAGCTCGCGTACCGCTTTAATGGGCGAACAGCCCAACCCTTGGGACCTACTCCAGCCCCAGGATGCGACGAGCCGACATCGAGGTGCCAAACCATGCCGTCGATATGGACTCTTGGGCAAGATCAGCCTGTTATCCCGAGGTACCTTTTATCCGTTGAGCGACGGCCCTTCCACACGGTGCCGCCGGATCACTAGTCCCGACTTTCGTCCCTGCTCGAGCTGTCACTCTCACAGTCAAGCTCCCTTGTGCACTTACACTCAACACCTGATTGCCAACCAGGCTGAGGGAACCTTTGGGCGCCTCCGTTACTCTTTAGGAGGCAACCGCCCCAGTTAAACTACCCATCAGGCACTGTCCCTGAACCAGATCATGGTCCGAAGTTAGGTGACCGGTACAGCCAGAGTGGTATTTCAACGATGACTCCACCCGAACTAGCGTCCAGGCTTCACAGTCTCCCACCTATCCTACACAAGCTGCACCGAACACCAATACCAAACTATAGTAAAGGTCTCGGGGTCTTTCCGTCCTGCTGCGCGTAACGAGCATCTTTACTCGTACTGCAATTTCGCCGAGTTCATGGTTGAGACAGCGGGGAAGTCGTTACTCCATTCGTGCAGGTCGGAACTTACCCGACAAGGAATTTCGCTACCTTAGGATGGTTATAGTTACCACCGCCGTTTACTGGGGCTTAAATTCTCCGCTTCGACCCCAAAGGGTCTAACAGGTCCTCTTAACCTTCCAGCACCGGGCAGGAGTCAGTCCGTATACATCGTCTTGCGACTTCGCACGGACCTGTGTTTTTAGTAAACAGTCGCTTCCCCCTGGTCTCTGCGGCCCACACCCGCTCAGGAAAGCAAGTTTCCCTCACGAGGCAGGCCCCCCTTCTTCCGAAGTTACGGGGGCATTTTGCCGAGTTCCTTAACCATGATTCTCTCGATCGCCTCGGTATTCTCTACCAGATCACCTGTGTCGGTTTCGGGTACGGGCGGACTGGGACCTCACGCCGATGCTTTTCTAGGCAGCATAGGATCACCGAATCACCCACCAAAGTGGGCGCCTATCAGGTCTCAGGCACACGTTCCGCGGATTTGCCAACGAAACACCCTACACCCTTGGACCAGGTCAATTCCATTGCCTGGCTCGGCTACCTTCCTGCGTCACACCTGTTAACACGCTGACCTCACACCCTCGGTTCCCAGCCACCAACCACAACAACCACCCCCCAAAAGGGGGCAGCACGTCATGGCGGCAGGTGGTTAGCATCAGATGCTCAGTATGGGCGGTCCTTCGCCGGTACGGGAATATCAACCCGTTGTCCATCGACTACGCCTGTCGGCCTCGCCTTAGGTCCCGACTAACCCAGGGCAGATTAACTTGACCCTGGAACCCTTGATCATTCGGCGGACGGGTTTCTCACCCGTCATTCGCTACTCATGCCTGCATTCTCACTCGCGTAGCCTCCACCGCTGGTTTCCACCGCGACTTCACCGGCCACACGACGCTCCCCTACCCATCCAAACCACTGGACCACAAAAGCCAATGACATGTTTGAATGACGCAACTTCGGCGGTGTGCTTGAGCCCCGCTACATTATCGGCGCGGAATCACTTGACCAGTGAGCTATTACGCACTCTTTCAAGGGTGGCTGCTTCTAAGCCAACCTCCTGGTTGTCACAGCAACTCCACATCCTTTTCCACTTAGCACACGCTTAGGGGCCTTAGTTGGCGTTCTGGGCTGTTTCCCTCTCGACTATGAAGCTTATCCCCCACAGTCTCACTGCTGCGCTCTAACTTACCGGCATTCGGAGTTTGGCTAAGGTCAGTAACCTTGTAGGCCCATCGCCTATCCAGTAGCTCTACCTCCAGTAAGAAACACGCAACGCTGCACCTAAATGCATTTCGGGGAGAACCAGCTATCACGAAGTTTGATTGGCCTTTCACCCCTACCCACAGCTCATCCCCTCCATTTTCAACTGAAGTGGGTTCGGTCCTCCACACGCTCTTACACGCGCTTCAACCTGGCCATGGGTAGATCACTTCGCTTCGGGTCTAGACCGTGCCACTCAAACGCCCTATTCAGACTCGCTTTCGCTACGACTACCCCACACGGGTTAACCTCGCGACACAGCACTAACTCGCAGGCTCATTCTTCAAAAGGCACGCCATCACAGAACACAAAGCCCTGCTCTAACGGTTTGTAAGCACACGGTTTCAGGTACTATTTCACTCCCCTCCCGGGGTACTTTTCACCATTCCCTCACGGTACTGATTCACTATCGGTCATCAGGTAGTATTCAGGCTTACCAGGTGGTCCTGGCAGATTCACACGGGATTCCTCGAGCCCCGTGCTACTCGGGCACCCACACTAGGACGGCAGCACGCATGATAACTACGGGACTATCACCCTCTCTGGTCCGGCATTCCAACCGATTCACCTATACGCCTGCACCTCATCCCGCCAGCCGAATAGAACTGGCACATATGGACCCCACAACCCCGAAGATGCAACGCCTATCCGCTATCACACACCTACCGGTTTAGCCCCATCCGCGTTCGCTCGCCACTACTAACGGAATCACTATTGTTTTCTTTTCCTGCGGGTACTGAGATGTTTCACTTCCCCGCGTTCCCCCACATGGCCTATACATTCAGCCACGGGTCACACCACATAACATGGTGCCGGGTTTCCCCATTCGGAAATCCTGGCCTCAACGTCCGGTTATCGACTCCACCAGGCTTATCGCAGATTCCCACGTCCTTCATCGGCTCCTGATGCCAAGGCATCCACCGTGCGCCCTTAAAAACTTTCAACACAATCATCCATCCATCACAGACAAACGACAGCACAGAAAACCTCAAATACATGAGCAACAAAACAATCAACAAAATCACAAAACAACAAACACCCACACACACAAAATGCGGCAGGCACCTGTCATTTCAAGATGCTCGCGTTCACTATACAGTTCCCAAACAACAACCCCACACCCCCACACCACACACCCACACAAGCGGGCACGCGTGCCAAGGACACAGGAAAACAAACATGGTCTTTCAACCGAAACACCAAGAACACCACACCCACCACAACGGCAGGCACAGCATGCTTGTTGCCTCAAAACCCAACAGTGCGCCACAACCCAGTACCACAAGCACCACCACCAGCCTTCCAACCACAAGCCCCCACAAAGGAAACCCACGGCGTACTCACCAGCAGCACCACCCACAGCACCAAACCCGACCACAACCCCCACACCCAAACAGTGCACGGACCACGACCGATAGTTCATTGATATTCCACCCATGAGCAACCCGCCCACCAACACTCGTGGCGGCAACGGGCAACCAATAATGGTTAGCTCCTTAGAAAGGAGGTGATCCAGCCGCACCTTCCGGTACGGCTACCTTGTTACGACTTAGTCCCAATCGCCAGTCCCACCTTCGACGACTCCCCCCACACAAGGTGGTTAGGCCATCGGCTTCGGGTGTTACCAACTTTCGTGACTTGACGGGCGGTGTGTACAAGGCCCGGGAACGTATTCACCGCAGCGTTGCTGATCTGCGATTACTAGCGACTCCGACTTCATGGGGTCGAGTTGCAGACCCCAATCCGAACTGAGACCGGCTTTTAGGGATTAGCTCCACCTCACAGTATCGCAACCCATTGTACCGGCCATTGTAGCATGCGTGAAGCCCAAGACATAAGGGGCATGATGATTTGACGTCATCCCCACCTTCCTCCGAGTTGACCCCGGCAGTCTCCCATGAGTCCCCGGCATAACCCGCTGGCAACATGGAACGAGGGTTGCGCTCGTTGCGGGACTTAACCCAACATCTCACGACACGAGCTGACGACAACCATGCACACCTGTGAACCAGCCCAAAAGGGGAAAGACCATCTCTGGCCCGGTCTGGAACATGTCAAGCTTGGTAAGGTTCTTCGCGTTGCATCGAATTAATCCGCATGCTCCGCCGCTTGTGCGGGCCCCCGTCAATTCCTTTGAGTTTTAGCCTTGCGGCCGTACTCCCCAGGCGGGGCACTTAATGCGTTAGCTACGGCGCGGAAAACGTGGAATGTCCCCCACACCTAGTGCCCAACGTTTACGGCATGGACTACCAGGGTATCTAATCCTGTTCGCTCCCCATGCTTTCGCTCCTCAGCGTCAGTAAATGCCCAGAGACCTGCCTTCGCCATCGGTGTTCCTCCTGATATCTGCGCATTTCACCGCTACACCAGGAATTCCAGTCTCCCCTACATCACTCTAGTCTGCCCGTACCCACCGCAGATCCGAGGTTGAGCCTCGGACTTTCACGGCAGACGCGACAAACCGCCTACGAGCTCTTTACGCCCAATAATTCCGGATAACGCTTGCGCCCTACGTATTACCGCGGCTGCTGGCACGTAGTTAGCCGGCGCTTCTTCTGCAAGTACCGTCACCCCCAAAAGGGGCTTCTTCCCTACTGAAAGAGGTTTACAACCCGAAGGCCGTCATCCCTCACGCGGCGTCGCTGCATCAGGCTTTCGCCCATTGTGCAATATTCCCCACTGCTGCCTCCCGTAGGAGTCTGGGCCGTGTCTCAGTCCCAGTGTGGCCGGTCACCCTCTCAGGCCGGCTACCCGTCGTCGCCTTGGTGAGCCATTACCTCACCAACAAGCTGATAGGCCGCGAGTCCATCCCCAACCGATAAATCTTTCCACCCCCTGCCATGCAGCAGGAAGTCATATCCGGTATTAGACCCAGTTTCCCGGGCTTATCCCGAAGTCAGGGGCAGGTTACTCACGTGTTACTCACCCGTTCGCCACTAATCCACCGGTGCAAGCACCAGCATCATCGTTCGACTTGCATGTGTTAAGCACGCCGCCAGCGTTCATCCTGAGCCAGGATCAAACTCTCCATAAAAAACAAGAAAAGCACACCACCAACCACCACACGGCAGCCAATGATGCAATCCCGGCGAATAAAAAACACTCAACCACCACACACGGGGGTGCGGGCGATCAAGCAAATAAATGTTTCGTATTCACCAAACAAAAATAATTTGGTATCAACAAACTTGGCACACTATTGAGTTCTCAAACAACAAGCGCTT